>NZ_MAOG01000020.1:0-150146 GCF_001884205.1 Bacillus sp. NH11B
GGCCGACTGGTGCCACTGGACCAACCGGACCGACTGGACCATCTGGATTAGGACTTCCGGCAGGATTGTACGCATTTAACTCTGCTGCAATTAGCATATCTCTTGGATTTAATGACCCAGTACCATTTAACACTGTTGGATCTCAGTTTGGTACAGCAATTTCTCAATTAGATGCTGATACTTTCCTCATAACTGAAACTGGATTTTATAAAATTACTGTTATCGCATATACTGCATTAGCAAGTGTATTAGGTGGTCTTGCAATTCAAGTGAATGGTGTTGATATCCCTGGCACTGGAACAAGTTTAATCTCACTTGGAGCACCTATCGTTATCCAAGCAATTACACAAATTACAGTAACTCCATCAATGGTTGAAGCGATTGTTACAGGGCTTGGATTATCGTTAGCTCTTGGTACGAGTGCATCCATTATTATTGAAAAAATCGCTTAATTTTTACTTAGCAGTAAAACTGATATCAGTTTTACTGCTTTTCAATTTCAATCATGAAACCTTCGTTATCTACATAATCATATTGTTGTATGACATTTCCTCAGGAGGCACAAATATGGAAAATAGATCTGCTATTCAGCTTTATCTTGAGTTATTAAAGAAAACAATTTTGTTTGAAATATGGTTAGAGTATGAACCATATTTACCTGCTACGTTACATATATCTAAAGAATTATTATATGAACCAGTTACAGTTCCACTCCCTTTATTTATTAAGCAGTACGCAGAAAATCATAATTTAAAAATCGTTGACCCTAACGTTTCGAAAAGTGAGCGTCAAGGTGGCAACGATTGGCCAAGAGCAGCACACAGTATGATCGGGCGAAAACGTATGAATCAATTACATGAGGCTATGGAAACTGTTGTCCGTGAAAATATAGAAGGTGACTTTATTGAAACTGGTGTATGGCGCGGGGGATCATGCATCTTTATGAATGGTTTTTTACAAGCAAACAACATCAAAAATCGTACTGTGTGGGTTGCTGATTCATTTGCAGGTCTACCAGCACCCAATTTAGAACAGTATCCGAAAGATTACGGTGATTATTTACACACATTCGATTACTTACGTGTTTCTTTAGAACAAGTGCAAGAGAACTTTAGAAAATATGATTTATTAAATGATCAGGTGAAATTTTTAAAGGGGTGGTTTAAGGATACATTACCTTCAGCACCAGTAGAAAAAATTGCAATTGCTCGCCTTGATGGTGATATGTATGAATCAACGATGGATAGTCTTGTAAACTTATATGACAAAGTTTCAACAGGTGGCTATATTATCATTGATGATTACGGGTTAGTAACATGTGCAGAGGCTGTGACAGATTTCAGAAATGAAAGAAACTTAAAAGCACCTATTACTAAAATTGATGATTTCGGTATTTATTGGCGAAAAGAATAGAATAAATTTTATTGAGTTGAGGGGTTCTATTGTACTAATGATCCATAAGAACCAATAGTGTAAAGCTCCCCTCACTATGGAATATTAATTTATATACAAAATAGAAATTACCTACTTTAATACAAGGAAGGAGTGAATGTATGAACGAAAATGAGAAGAAAATCACATTGATCCCACCTCCAGAACTCGTTCAATATGTAGGGGGTGACTTTGAAGCGGTTGGAAAAGAATTTATGCAGTATTTTATTGAAATTGGCAATTTAAAATCAAATGAAACAGTGTTAGATATAGGCTCTGGTATTGGCCGAATGGCGGTTCCATTAATGAATTATTTAAGTGATGATGGCACTTATTATGGATTTGACTTATTTAATGAGGGAATTACATGGTGCAGAAATAACATTTCAACGCTCCGTAGCAATTTCCATTTTGAACATGTCGATATACATAATCAGTTCTACAATCCAGAAGGAAAAGAAGATGCTTCCCAATACAAGTTTCCATATGAAGACGAGTCATTCGATTTTATTTTTTTAACGTCCGTATTCACACACCTCCTGCCGAAAGAATTAGAACACTATGTATCTGAGATTACACGAGTTCTGAAAAAAGACGGGAGATGTTTTATTACTTTCTTTTTAATTAATCCTGAATCATCCTATTACTTAAATGCAGGAGTAAGTACATTAGGCTTCTATCATCAAATTGACAATTGTTATGTTCTGAATAAAGATATTCCTAATTTCGCAGTTGCCTATCCTGAGGACGATATTCGCGTTCTATTAAATAAGTATGGGCTAGAATTAATGAATCCCCCCCATTATGGTTCATGGTGTAACAGAACTGAGTACACAAGTTATCAAGATATTATTCTTACACAAAAAATTTCTGAAAGGTAGTTGTATATGAATAACAAAAAAAATCTGCCTCTCGTTTCCATCCTTATTCCCACCTTTAATCGACCACATTATTTTAAAATTGCTCTAGAAAGTGCATTAGCGCAAACTTATTCGAATATTGAAATCATTGTAGGAGATGATAGTACAAATGATGCAACAGAAATTTTAATGAAGAGACATTATTTACCTAATTATAAAAACATAACGTACATTCGAAATTCCGCTACTCTAGGACAATTTAATAACTCACTTATGCTCTTAGAACAGTCCAATGGAGAGTACATCAATTTCTTAATGGACGATGATATATTTTATAGTAATAAAATCGAAAAAATGATGTTCTATTTCCAACAAGACTTGGATCGAAACCTCGCACTTATTACATCTTATCGTACTTGGATTAATGATAATGGAGAGATAATTGAACAACACCCCTCCATGAAAAGATTATATGATGAAGATACTCTACTAAATGGGACAGATTTTGGAAACCGTATGCTTATAAAGGGACAAAATATTATCGGTGAACCTACAATTGTACTCTTTCGAAAACACCTATTAACAGAACCTTTCGGCACTTTAAATGGTAGAAAATATGGTTGTAGTGTTGATATGGCCTCTTGGATAAGTTTACTTTCAAAAGGTGATGCAATGTATATCACTGAACCTTTAAGTTCATTCCGCCTTCATACTGGACAGCAAGTACATCACAAATTCCTTGAAGGCTGTGAAGATTTTTCACAGCTCGTTGTATCCTCGAAAAAGTATGGTTTCTTACAAGACACCAAATATTATAGAAAGGGTCTGGTAAGGGCTTATGGATGGTATAAAAATGCGGTCAAATTTTACAATCTATTTCCAAACCTCATTCCAGATATAAATACACATGCACGTCTTTCCTATTGTTTAAATATAATTACAAAAGAACTCCGTTCAATATAGCATAGCACATCACAAGGGAGGAGCTATCCCTTGTGATGTATGACTTCCCACAAATAGTGGAATAAATGTATGAACAGTCTGCTTGCATATTATTTTTATCATGACGTCATCCATATACTTACTAGGTGATAGAAAGGACTACATACATTGAAATCAAATTCTCAATATCAAATAGACTACGTATTGCTATTCATCTTATTTGCCATTGGGACTGTTAGTTGCTTTGCTATTGCAAGTGCGCAAGCCTCTTTACCACAATTTTTGCAAAACGTGAATTTTGTACTAAAGCAAATTCAATGGTATTTCATTGGATTTATTGCTATTGGCGTTATTATGATTATCGATTTCGATCGTTATCAAAAAATTGCTTGGTATTTATATAGCTTTGCAATGGTATTACTTATTGGGCTAGAACTTCAAGTACCAGGTGCCCTTACAATTAAAGGCGCTACCGCTTGGTACAGGCTTCCAGGCATCGGAAATTTCCAGCCTTCTGAAATTATGAAATTATTTTTAATTATCGTCATTGGACGAATTATAGCAAATCACAATGAGAAATATTTTTTCAGAACAATACAGGGAGATTTTTTATTACTCGGAAAGATATTCGCAACAAGTTTGCCACCACTACTCCTTATTGCAAAGGAACCGGATTTAGGGAATACGATGGTAATTTCAGCTATGCTCGCAGCAATGATACTAGTTTCAGGTATACGATGGCGTTTTATTTTCGGATTAGTCTCCGGCATTGTCACAGCAGGTTCTACATTAATATATATATTTTTTTCTCATACAGAGTTCTTTAAAGCCAACATTTTAAAAGAATATCAATTAAATCGCTTCTACGGCTGGTTAGCACCATACAAATATGATACGCAAGGCTATCAACTAAGACAAGCATTCTTAGCTGCTGGATCAGGGGAAATGCAAGGAAAGGGTTGGGAAAATGGACAAGTATATTTTCCAGAACCACATACAGATTTTATTTTCACTAATGTCGCTGAACAATTTGGTTTTTTAGGTGCAAGTGTCATTATTTCACTTTTTTTCTTACTCATTTTCCGAATGATTCATATCGCTTTAGAAAGTAATGATCCTTTCGGTAGTTATATTTGCGCTGGTACAATTGGAATGTTTACTTTTCAAGTATTCCAAAATATCGGGATGACAATCGGATTACTTCCTATTACAGGGATAACATTACCCCTTATGAGCTATGGAGGAAGTTCGCTGCTTACATACATGATTGCGATTGGATTTATTTTAAATGTTCGCTCAAGAACAAAAATCTTTATGTTTAAATAAGCCACACAAAAAGCAGTACATTTTTATCTCTATCCTTTTTTAGATATACTAATGAAAAATATGATGGAGGTTTAAATATGAAATATGACATTATAGGGGATATTCATGGGTGCTTCCAAGAGTTTCAAAATTTAACGACGAAACTTGGATACAACTGGAGTAGTGGCCTACCGATTCACCCTGACCAACGTCAGCTTGCATTCGTTGGTGATATTACAGATCGCGGTCCTCACTCATTACGTATGATTGAAATTGTATGGGAACTTGTCATAAATAAAAAAGAAGCTTATTACGCTCCTGGAAATCACTGCAATAAACTATACCGATTTTTCCTTGGGCGTAATGTAACAATCGCTCACGGACTCGAAACAACTGTCGCTGAATATGAAGCACTATCTTCTCATAAGCAAAACATTATAAAAGAAAAGTTCATCACCCTTTATGAGCAATCCCCTTTATATCACATACTAGATGAAAAAAGAGTAATCGTATGTCACGCTGGGATTCGGCAAGATTACATAGGAAGACAAGATAAAAAAGTACAAACCTTTGTATTATATGGCGATATTACAGGAGAAAAGCATCCTGACGGCTCACCTGTCCGTCGCGACTGGGCGCAAGAATATAACGAGAAAACTTGGATTATATATGGACATACTCCAGTAAAAGAACCTCGATTTGTAAATCACACAGTCAATATCGATACTGGTGCTGTATTTGGTGGAAAGCTAACCGGACTACGTTTTCCTGAAATGGAGACCGTTTCCGTCCCTTCCTCCCTGCCTTTTGTTGCTGAGAAATTCCGCCCAATTTCATGACTCCCCTTACTTAGTGCAATTCATGAATTGCGAGGGATTACCGTATTATTTAGACATATCTCATATAAAAACTAGGTAATGTACTTAAAAAAAGATGCAATAAAGTGCATCTTTTTTTAAGTACACGGCATATACTGTCGCAGGAGGTGACAGTATGAAGAAAAAATCTTCTAAACAAAAAAGAAAATTCCCGCCTTTCTATCTGCCCATGTACGGAATTAACAATTGGTGTAGCATTCGAGCTGCAGCTTTAGAAGAACTGGACGAACAAGAATCATCAAAAAAAAGTAAAACAAGAACAAAATATGTCTCTTTAGAAAATGCTGTAATGAGCCGCATAATCGATAATAGAAAAACAAAGATGCAGCAAAAACATAAACCTCTCTCTAATAATAATGAACAGATAGTACAATCTGAGCAAACAGAGCAAAATACGGAAGAAAACATACCTGTAGCAATAAATAAAAAAGCGGAACCAGAAATTCCAGCTACTATTATAAATCAAGTAAAAAAAATAAAAGAAGCATTAGCCCCATCAAATGATATACAAACGGAGAAAACTATTATAATTCAGACCCCTACACCCGAAAATACAAAAGTTAAAAAAGGGAACCGGTATGCACATGCAGAGGGGCTTCACTCTAATGCAGAAGGTACAGCTTCACATGCAGAAGGGCTTCTTACACATGCAAAAGGTTCTTTCTCTCATGCAGAAGGATCAAAAACAAAAGCAACTGGACATAGTTCGCATAGTGAAGGAAGTGAAACGACATCAGGCGGCTCTTATTCTCATGCGGAAGGAAAACATACAATTGCTTTAGGCGAAGCAGCACATGCAGAAGGAACCGCAACTATCGCTAACGGATTCTCTTCTCATGCGGAAGGTATGCATACATCAACAGATCATTTTGCAGGCAGCCATATTATGGGGCGCTTCGGCATAGCAGAAGAATCTTATTCTTGGTTTATTGCAAATGGTACAAATGACACCGACCATAATATCGGTGCAAAATGGCTTGCTCACAACGGAGAAATGTATATCGATGGTGCTTCTTACAATGCAAGTGGAACGGATTTTGCACAAATGTTTGAGACAGCAGATCATAGTTCTATTGATGTCGGTCATTTCGTTACATTTAGTAGCGAAGAAAAAATTCGAAAAGCTACTTCAAATGATTTATTCATATTAGGAATATCTAGTGCTACTCCTGCTCTCATAGGAAATAGCGGCGCTTTAAGTTGGCAAAAACGCTATAAAACAGATAGCTTTGGAAAACGTCAATATGCGCGTACGGACACGCAAGACACACAACCTCTTTTGAATACAGAATGGGATCCAGCTTGTAAATATATATCAAGAAGAGACCGCACTGAGTGGCTTCCTGTCGGATTAATTGGACAAATGTTAGTACGTGATGACGGTACTTGTGAAACACACGGATACTGTCTTCCAAATGATGACGGCATTGCTACAAAAGCTGAAAGTGGCTTTTTCGTTATTAAACGTACTGGTGAAAATCAAATTTTAATATTATTCCGCTAAAAAAAAGGGAACAAAATTCTTCGTTCAGTAAGAATTTTGTTCCCTTTAATTGTTATGTAAAGCGGATTGCATGTCATCTGGGATACCTACTGTAAAAGTCATTTCCTTTTCTAAAATAGGGTGATAAAACGTCAAAGACGTACTATGAAGCGCTTGGCGCTTCATCACATCTCTTCGACCGCCGTATAAATCATCCCCGAGTAACGGATGTCCTATATGCGCCATATGTACACGAATTTGATGCGTTCTTCCTGTTTCAAGTTCAAGTGCTACATACGTCTTATTAGAAGAGCTTCCCATCACTCTAAAATGAGTAACAGCTCTTTGACCATCTTCACAGACAGTTCGCTCGATAATACTATCCGCTTTTCGTCCGATCGGTGCGTCAATCGTCCCTATCTCTTCTAGGATTATCCCATGAACGAGCGCTTCATACGTTCGTTTCACTCCTTTTTGTTGATGCTGCTTTGATAAAAGGTGATGAACGAATCTATTTTTTGCAATTAACATAAGTCCTGAAGTATCACGATCGAGTCTCGTTACAATGTGCACTGTACTTGCAAGGTTCTGTTTATCATAATGATATAACAGAGCATTTGCAACACTTCCTGATGGATGCTCTCTAGATGGAATTGTCGACATATATGCTTCTTTATTTACAACAAGCACTGCGTCATCTTCATATACAATATTTAAAGGAATATCTTCTACTTCCATCCCTTCACTTCTTTCCTCGAATGGAAAGAAGACTTGTAACCCTTCACCGGCTTGTAACTTGTGGCGAACACTCGCATGTTGACCGTTTACTTCAATAGCTCCGCCGTGAAACTTTATATCGGTTAAAGCAGCTTTCGAAATCCCTTTCGTTTTCAAAAACTCTCTAACTAAAGTCCCCTCATCTGCAAGCTGTATATCCCATTTCAATGTAAATCTGTTCAAATATATAAACCCTCTCTATTTATCTGCAACAAACGAGTCACGGACACGTTTCCAGAACGGGAACGGACGGAAACGAACAAATCGTACTTTCTCGTTTGCAACGCGATACTGAATTGATTTCACATCTTGATGAACCATCGTCAAATGATCCACCGTAATTTGCAAGTTCATTCCTGCAGCCGGCTTTAAAACGCATGTATGATGTTTCGGCAGTACGAGCGGTGAACCTACCGTACGAAATACACGATTGTTAATTGATGCCATTTCTGCAATTTGAATCGCTTCAATAGAAGGGTGAATAATCGCTCCGCCAAGTGCCTTATTATACGCAGTACTTCCTGAAGGAGTAGAAATACAAAGACCATCTCCGCGGAACGTTTCAAAATACTCTCCGCGTATTTCCACTTCTGTTACTAATGTTCCTTCTGCACTTTTTACAGTCGCTTCATTCATCGCCAAATACTGCGACTCTTTACTACCATTCACATAGCGAATAATCACCTCTAAAAGTGGGTATTCAACTACTTGGAACGGTGTTTTAGCAATCGCAATCACTAACTTCTCTACTTCCGTCGGTAACCAATCTGCATAGAAACCTAAATGCCCTGTATGTACACCAACAAATGCGGTTTCATCTAATCGATTATAGTAACGATGAAACGCATATAAAAGCGTTCCATCTCCCCCAACAGAAATTACAATATCAGGTTCTTTTTCATCCATCGTAAAACCAAAATCTAACAAGTATTCTTTCATCGTACTTGCTAATGTATCTGATGATTGATCGCCCTTTGACATAATTGTAAATTTCATCGCCCAACACCCTTTAGTTTATGATTCAGAATCTTTCGTTTCCTGCTTTCGTGAAAAGATCTTTTGCGCTTCTTGAATTTCAAGACGAATGGAAGACATTTCTTCATCTAATAAAAATGCCGCTTCCGCTGCACGTTGTAAGCGTATTTTAATATCTTCAGGAAAACGTCCACTATATTTGTAATTTAAAGAATGCTCAATCGTTGCCCAAAAATTCATCGCTAACGTGCGAATTTGAATTTCCACTAACACTTTTTTTTCTCCCTGTATCGTTTGAACAGGATAACTAATGACAACGTGGTAAGAGCGATAGCCGCTATCTTTCTTTTGCGTTACATAATCACGTTCTTCCACAATTTCAAAATCATTTCGTTTTCGAAGATATTCTACAACAGGCTTAATCTCATCAACAAATTGACACATCATTCGAAGGCCCGCGATGTCCTGCATATCTTCTCTGAGCCGGTCTAGCGGTACATTTCTCTTCTCCGCTTTATCAATAATACTTGCAACCGATTTTACCCTTCCTGTTACAAACTCAATTGGAGAATGCTCCGTTAACATTGCAAATTGAGTACGCATTCCTTTTAGTTTCACTTTCAGCTCCGCCACCGCTTGGTGATAAGGTGCTAAAAATTCTTCCCAATTACGATTCATTTCAACCACCACCAAAATCAATCCATTTACTTATAGAAACACTTTTTCTACAGCAGTTACTAGTTCTTCTCCGTAATTTGCATTACCTTCAATATTTTCAACTAAATATTCTACTTCTTCTTTTAATCCTTCTAATTCTATTTCAACATCATTCACGTGAATAAACATCGCTGTATCTTTATTCATCGCTTCATGCATTGCTTCCCAGCATGTATGCGGCATACTTACATAAATGAAAGATGATTCGTTTTCTAAGATATATAAAAATGATAAATTGTCTGAGTCTACAAGTACGTGATTACGCGCACTTAGCTCCTTTACCTCTATTTCAGTATTTTCCGCACAAAAAATAAGCGCATTCTCTCTCTTTTCTACGCTCTTAACTTGAATTTTATTTTGCATGCTCAAACTCCTCCATCTCAACTTCCTGTCTTACTTAACAGTATTATTGTATCATAACATGGACGCAAACAAATAAAACATTGAACCAAATTTGCGAAAAAGCGATAATGTGGAAAGAATTATTTTTCAAAAGGAGCGCATACAATGACACAAGAAATTGAAATTGAATTTAAAAATATGGTTACAGAGGAAGAATTCCAAACATTATGCAAATCTTTTTCTATTGAAGCATTTACAAAACAAGTGAATCACTACTTTGAAACGCCTCACTTCTCTTTAAAAGATGCGGGCTCTGCACTTCGTATTCGTCATAAAGATGGAACTTATACATTCACATTAAAACAACCTGCTGAAATTGGTTTATTAGAAACTCATCAATCTATAACTGAAAAAGAAGCAAAACTTATGATGGAAACAAACGTAATCATTCAAGGCACTGTAATGGATCAACTTCAGAAACTACAAATTCCAGTTTCCTCTTTAACTTATATGGGAAGTTTAACAACAGAAAGAGCTGAAACATTATTTGAAGGCGGAACACTTGTCTTTGATCATAGTTTCTATTACAATCACGATGATTATGAAATTGAATACGAAGTGCAAGATGAACAGACTGGTAAAGCAGCATTTATGAGGTTATTGAAGCAACATAACGTACCAGTTCGTCATACAAATAACAAAGTAAAACGCTTTTTCCTTGCTAAACAAAACAAAGAGCGCTAAAGTAAAATTTCCATCAGTGAAGAAGTGATTTACTGGTGGTTATGTTTCGCCTTTTTGGAAAGTAAAGATTTATTAGCAACACATAAAATAAGCAACGAATGTTATGAAGGCTGTTTAGTTGCTCTTCATAACATTCCATTGCTACAATAGATATACATTTCATGGAAAAAGGAGTTTATAAAGGATGAGCAAGCAACCGATGACACCATTTGAAGCAATTGGCGGTGAACAATGCATTGCAACATTAGTGGATACATTTTATTCCTATGTCAGTGAACACCCTGACTTATCTCCGATCTTCCCGGATGATTTAACAGAAACCGCTAGGAAGCAGAAACAATTTTTAACACAATATTTAGGTGGTCCTAATTTATACACTGAAGAACATGGGCATCCCATGCTAAGAGCACGCCATCTTCCGTTTGAGATTACTCCAAAACGCGCAGAAGCTTGGCTATCATGTATGGAACAAGCGATGGATGATACAGGAGTGCACGGTCATATAAGAGAGTTTGTTTTTGAACGTTTAGCATTAACTGCTCAACATATGGTCAATACTCCAAATGAAACAGGTGAAGTGTAATGGATAAGCAGGAAGCAAAGCATATGAATATGCCTTCTCCTTTCACATGCGAGCATAAGTCTGTAGAAGCATATTTATTTATTGATCCACTTTGTAAAGATTGCTGGGATATCGAGCCATTTATTATTAAACTATGGCTCGAATATGGGAAATATTTCTCTATTCGTCATATAGTAACTGGAAAAGTGGACGGGGCAAACGCTTCCTCACACAAATGGAATAAACCTGCTAATATTCGATTTGTGTGGGAAAAGACAACAAGTTTACAAGGTTTTTCATGTGATGGAAAAGTACATATGCAAGAGGCATCGTCAACGCCGTATCTAGTTTCGATGGCAATTAAAGCGGCGGAGTTGCAAGGCCGAAAAGCAGGTTCGAAATTTTTGCGAAAACTCCAAGAATACATTCTTCTTAAAAATGTATCAAACCCAGATGGTGAACTATTGCTTACATGTGCAAAAGATAGCGACATTGATGTAGAGGAATTTAAAAAAGACCTACACTCAGTTAGCGCAAAAAAAGCTTTCCAATGCGACCTAAAATTCACAAATGAGATGCATATTACAGAAATACCTTCCCTCCTATTTTTCCATGCAAATTCAGATGAGGAAGGTATTAAAATCGCAGGAATTTATTCCTATGATGTATACGTACAGTTATTAAAAGAACTTGTAAAATGCGAGATTGAGCCAGAGCCATTACCTCCTTTAGAGGTATTACTAGAAGTAACACAATTTATTTCTTCAAAGGAAATCTCATTTATATATGACTGCCCGCAGCAAGAAATAGAGCGCGAACTAAAAAAATTACAACTAAAACGAAAAGTACAAATGATTGAAGTGAAGTGCGAGCGTTATTGGAAATGGATAGCAAAAGAAAAAGACCTGGTGTAAACACCAGGTCTTTTTCTTTACGGCTTATAAAAATATTAAAGGGGATGGGAGAAATTTTCACGTTCAAACAAAGGGGTATATGTTTGTATGTGAATTCGTTCACGCTTATTATATTACAAGATTCGACGTCAGATGACAACCCCTTTTGTCGAATTTCACACTTTTGTCACATTCTAAACGTTTTCATTCTTGAATAAGCTATAAAAAAAGCAATTTAGGAGGTTTCCTTATGAAAAAGTCTCATATTTTTCTTATCTTTCTATGTGTTATTGTTTCTTTTTTCTTGTATATCCTCTCTCTATTACAAGCTTTTCCTAAAATTATTGCCTTCCCTCTTTTATTCGGAGTTATCGTCATCGCTGTCTCTTATTTCAACTATAGAAAACGATTTAAAGGATTTTAACTACAAAAATAAGTCGTGAAAATTCCTGCTAATATAGAAAAAGTAAAGAAAATCAACTTAATAATTCGACAAATATCGACACTATGTACTTTTGAGCAAATGTTCCAAACAAAAAAGACGAGGATAAAATTCCTCGTCTTTTCTCATTACTTCTCTTCAAACAATAGCGCTTCTAATTCATTTAATTTCTCTTCAAATACTTGTAATGCTTCTTTTACAGGTTCTGGTGATGCCATATCTACCCCTGCTTTTTTCAACACTTCAATTGGATAATCAGAGCTTCCAGCTTTTAAGAATTCATTAATGTAACGTTCTACCGCTGGTTGTCCCTCTTCTAAAATTTGTTTTGACAAAGCTGTCGCTGCACTAAATCCTGTTGCGTATTGATATACGTAATAGTTGTAATAGAAGTGCGGAATACGAGACCATTCTAAACCGATTTCTTTATCGATCACTAACGCGTCACCGAAATATTTCTTATTTAAATCATAGTAAATTTCCGTTAACATGTCTGGCGTAACAGCATGTCCTTCTTGTACTTTCTTATGAATAATATGCTCAAACTCTGCGAACATCGTTTGACGGAATACAGTACCACGGAATCCTTCTAAATAGTGATTTAATAAATATAGACGCTCTTTCTTATCTTCTGTCGTTTTTAATAAATAGTCATTTAGAAGTGCTTCATTACAAGTTGATGCTACTTCTGCAACGAAGATTGAATAATCACCATATACGTGCGGTTGTGTCTTCCTTGTATAGTAACTATGCACTGAATGACCAAACTCATGAGCAAGTGTAAATAAATTATTTACATTATCATGCCAGTTCATTAAAATATACGGATTTGTTCCGTATGCACCAGATGAATATGCTCCGCTTCTTTTTCCCTTATTCTCATATACATCTACCCAGCGATTCTCATATGCTTCTTTTAAAATTTCAACATATTCATCACCAAGTACATTTAAAGATTTCAATAACATTTCTTGTGCTTCTTCATACTTCACATTCATTTTCACTTCTGGTACAAGTGGTGTATATAAATCATACATATGAAGCTCATCAAGACCTAGGGCACGCTTACGAATATCGATGTAGCGATGTAGTAAGTGTAAATTATCATTTACCGATTCAACAAGTTGATCATACACCGCTTCAGGAATATTATTATTACTTAATGCAGCTTGACGTGCAGAATCGTATTTACGAACGCGTGCATTGAAATTATTACGTTTCACAGCCCCACTTAACGTACTTGCAAATGTGTTCTTATATTTTCCGTACGTTTCATATACAGCTTTGAATGCATCTTCGCGCACACGACGATCATCACTTTCTAAAAATTGAATATAACGACCATGTGTTATTTCTACTTCTTCTCCATCCTCACCTTTAATAGATGGGAATTTTAAATCCGCATTATTCAACATACCAAATGTATTACTTGATGCACTCATCACTTCAGATGCTTCTGCTAATAACGCTTCTTCAGCTTCCGATAATACATGCGGGCGTTGACGTGTAATTTCTTCTAATGCATGCTCATATACACTTAGTTCTCGATTTTGTTGTAAGAATGTTTGCAATGTATCTTCTGAAATAGATAAAATTTCAGGCACGATATAAGCTGTGCTACTAGATACTTGTGAGTATAAATTTGTTGCGCGATCATTTAATGCTTGATACACAGAGTTTGTTGTATCTTGATCGTAACGCATATGTGCATATGTATATAGCTTACCTAATCTCATTGAAATTTCATCTTCATATTGCAATGCCTCAAGCAAATTGTCTGCAGAGTCACCAAGCTTCCCTTTAAATTCAGTTAACTTTGGCAATAGCTCTTTAATAGCTTGGAATTCTTTTTCCCATTCTGCATCTGTTTGAAAAATATCTTCTAATCGCCATGTGTTTGCTTCTTCAATCTCATTGCGATCTGGTAATGATTTTACTGTGTTTTGTTCAGCCATTCTTTAAGCCCTCCTTTAAATATCTCTACTTAAGTACAATTCGATTTTTCTTATGTAATTCCTTCACGATCAGTCTTTATTATATCCCCTTTTCCCTCTCTCATGTTGTACTTTGTCTCAAATAGAGATAGTGCATGCGCTAAGCAAATGTCATCATATTTCATAATTTCCTCCTCTGTTTTTAACAAAACAACATCTCTTATTTTTCGATACTTATTAGTGCCTACTTTATTTAACACACCTATATAACATAAAAATGTCATATACTCTGCAACTGCTATCTTCCATATATGTTGTGCAAAATACGGAAGTAGACGCCTCTTTGTATATTTCGCTACATAATTACATGCGTACTGAAGGGAAATATACTCCCCTACCTTAAGCTTACTTATACACTTCATATAAAGAAAAGCTTGCCATATAAATGGATTTGTTTGAAAAGCAAATGAGGATGGAAGCGGAACACCGATTTCAGAAGGAAAACTCGCTGGGGTACATTTATATTGATATAAGAGGCGTAGTAGTGACTTATGATTATAATTCCAGATAGGTAAAGCGTTTTGCCGAAAATAGTTCTTTTTTCTCTTCCATTCTTGTCCTAATACCTCTTTCCGGAAAGAAACGGGAGAAAAGAGCATTTCAACAGTAGTCGTATCGGTTGGTAAATAAATAGTATGTGAAAAAGAGATAGTTGTAGAAAACGGAGTGATAAACGCACATTTCATAAACGATTTTTGTTTCGGGCAAAAGAAAATAAGAAATGGCTGAGGATAAGGTTGTAAGGCGAATGCCATAAAAGAGGAAAATGTCATCCAATGGGCTGATTGCTTTTTTAACTGATTTCCACCGATTATCCAGATGACTTGTATACTAGCTTGCCAATACGAATATGTTCGCTTATAAAGCTGCTCTATGGAGAGATTTGCACATTGATATTCAATCGCAATTTTTCTATCCGCTCTCTCTACGTAAATATCTGGTCGTTGCTGGATTACCGGCAGATAACGCTCTATATCTACATGGAAATCTTGACGTTTTAACCATCTATATAACAATTCTTTACCGTGCATATGGTACACAGATTCTGCCTCGTAAAACGCAAGACAAGAATCTACTTTCTTATGAGCAAAATGCCAACTCTTTTGTGTCCCTAACTTCATTTGCACTTCCTTTCCGCAAGCTGTGCAAAAAAATTTTTCTCGTTTACGCATATCGCGTAAACACTCTTCATCCCGGTTATATAACAGATGAATTTTCTCTCCGTTTTCTCTCCTTGCAATAAACATCACAATCACACCCTTTCAACTCCTTGTATTCTACAATTTACTACAAATTCCTCTCAAAAAAAGAGATGTCCTAAATTAGGACATCTCTTTTTATAATAAAGGTGATAATAACCGATACGTCGATTCAACAATCCGCCTGTGAAGACGTCTCTTATGAAATCGATCAACATGAATTTCACTGGATTCTTCTAAATCGTCTTTAAAATCTTGAACGAGCTTTCGAATACTATCTGTATCATATAAAAAGGCATTTACTTCAAAGTTTAAATGAAAACTTCTCATATCCATATTAGCTGTCCCAATTGAAGCGAGATCCGAATCAACGATAACAACTTTACTATGAAGAAAACCTTTTTCATATTCATATATTTTTACTCCTGCATCTAATAACTCTGGAAAATACGATCTTGATGCATAAAAGACAGTGCGCTTATCTGGCTTACTTGGCATTAACAAACGAACATCAATACCAGCAAGTGCAGCTACTTTTAATGCAGATAAAATATCATCGTCTGGAATAAAGTATGGTGTTGCAATCCAAATCGATTTCCTAGCTGAAGCAATCATTGCAAAATATAAATGTTTAATTGTTTCCCATTTATTATCTGGTCCACCTCCAACGAGTTGTACTCCGCCCCAATGATCACCCTCAACTGCTTTCGCTTGTAAATATTCAGGTGCTAATACTGCCTCACCAGTCATATAAAACCAATCTTGAAGGAAAATTAGCTGTAAACTTTGAACTGCTTCACCGCGCAAATATAAATGCGTATCTCGCCAAAAACCGAAGTATTTATCTTTTCCTAAATATTCATCCCCAATATTTAATCCGCCTACAAAACCTTCATTTCCATCTATAATAACGATTTTCCGATGGTTTCGATAATTAATTTTATCGTTTAAAATCGGAAAGCGCACAGGGAAAAATGGAACCATTTCTACTCCTGCATCATTCAATTCTTCAATATATGAATTTGATAATTTAAAACTTCCAACCGCATCATATAAAAAACGGACGACAACGCCTTCTTTTGCTTTTTTCATTAAAATATCTTTAATTTCTGTACCGAGCTTGTCATCACGCACAATGTAATACTCCATATGAATGTGGTGTTTCGCTCGATTTAATCCATCTAAAATTGCCTGAAACGTTTCATCTCCATTTGTTAATGTCCTCGTTTCAGTTTGAAATGAAATATTTAAAGCACCCAATCGATCAGCTAAACGAAATAACAATTCTTGATGCTTATGGTCTCGTAAAATTCGTTCTTCGTAATCTTCGTGCCCCTTATATTGTAAAAACGCCTGTTCATCGAGTAACGCCTTCTTTTGGAACATTCTTTTTCTGCGAAAGTTTTGTCCAAATAATAAATAAGCAAAGAAACCGAACACTGGAAAAATTCCTAGTACGATTAACCATGTAAGCGTTTTGGATGGATGTCTGTTTTCTAAGAAAATAACACATCCAATTAAAAATGCGGAAACCGTAAATAAAATACTAATAATACCTAAAATCGAAACGTCTTTTATACCAATGACATCCGAATAAAATGCTACATCAATAAACATACGTAACGAAACAAATAATGCGAACAATAGTAGAAAAAAGAAAAGTAGTTTTAACGTGTTTTTCATCTCTTACCTCCTTACTAAGAAAGCCTTCCTATTCTTCATAAAAAAAGCCGATTTCATACTATAGAAATCGGCCTACGTTTTAGAAGGAAAATGGTTACGAATTGTCTCAAGCGCATGCTCTTTCACAACTTGTTTTCCATACTCACTTACACGATGAATTGTTAAAGTAGATTCTTCCCCATATTCTAAAACAATACTTAAAATACGATCAATCTCTTCCTCATCATGTAGCACTTCATCGAATTCCACATATACATAATAGCGGTCCTCAAATGAATACAGTTCATCTTTTACATCTTCAAAAATTAGACGATGACTTAATGAAATTACATCCTCAAAATCATTAAACTTAATTAAAAAGCCAAACGTACCATCTTCATTAAAGTTTGTACCTGTCGGTTCTATTTCCTCTTCCTCTAATTCTTGCTGGAATAATGATTCGATTCCTTCATCTAAAGGAATATCTATAATTTTGTCTACACCTATCGGTAGTTCTAATTTTTGTCCATCCTTTGAAAGTTCTGCTTTCGTTACAAGTACTTCAATCCCTTTGTCAACTGCTTGCACTTGAATCCATAACGGTCCATCAATAAAGAAGTCATCATGATCGCGAGCTTCATCCATCATTTCCCAAAAAAGTTCTTCACTCCGTTCGCGGTCATACCAAATTTCTTCACGGTTAAACCCTCTGTCCTCTATATCAACGTACGTAATAAAAAATTTCATCGTATGATCGTTAATTCTTTCAATTTCCAAAATACAACTCTCCCTTCCTGTTTAGAATTGTTATGAAGGGATCCCCCACTCATATGACAAATCAATAGATTCTTGTACTCTCATTTTATGATAAGATTCTCCAGAATGGAAATAAAATCGATTTATTTTACAAAAATAGTTATATACCTATCTGCATTCGGCTACTTACATAAACTGAAACTTTAATTGTTGGGGCCTTTGCTCATCCACGTTGATTATTAGCCACACTAATCGGGCATTTACAGACAGGGAAGCTCAAAACGAACTCCTTTTCTTTATAGCCGGATTTTGTGACGGAATCTTACTACCCGCAGATAGTCGGCTAAAAATCATTATTCCAATTCTCTGTTCACAAAAAATTTGGACATACATTTGCGTGTTGCCCCGTACACTGTAATAAAGTGAAACTTCTATAAGAGAAGATTATTTAATCCCAAAGGCGCGGGATTAAAGCTAAACAAACTTTCTTCATCACATACATATCGCTCATTAAAACATCATAAACGGAGGCAGACGAATGGACTTAGAGTTTTTAACATCTGTACTAATGATCGTCGGTATCGATGTTGTACTAGGTGGTGATAACGCAATTGTTATCGCATTAGCTAGCCGAAATTTACCTGAATCAAAGCGAAATAAAGCAATTTTGATTGGCACTATTTTAGCAATTGTGCTGCGAATTCTCCTCACAATACTAGCTGTCTATTTACTCGACATCCCATTTTTACAACTCATCGGCGGAGTTTTACTCACATTAATTGCAGTAAATTTACTAACTGATAACAACAACGACCTTTCTTCGATTCAAGGAAAAACGACTTTATTCCAAGCGGTGCGTACGATTGTATTCGCAGATCTCGTTATGGGGTTTGATAATGTTATTGCCATTGCGGGCGCAGCTCACGGAAGATTATTACTCGTAATAATCGGTCTACTCATTTCTATCCCGATTATCATTTGGGGCAGCAAACTTATTTTAATACTCATGGAACGTTTTCCGTTCCTCATTTTTTGCGGGGCAGCAGTTCTCGCCTATACAGCAGGAAAAATGATTACACATGAAGACAGACTTGCAACTTTTTTTCATAACAACCCAAGTTTCACGACAAGTATTCCTTACTTATTCATTTTCACCGTTTTATGCATCGGTATTATCGTTCAACGAGTTCGATTACGAAATGTGAAACATTAAAAGAAAACCTTCTACTATATAATAGGTAGAAGGTTTTCATATTATTATAATTAATTTACAAGACGCTGTGCTTCACGCAATTGGAACGTTCTTACTGTACGTGGTAAGAAACGGCGGATTTCGTCTTCGTTGTAACCTACTTGAAGGCGCTTCTCGTCAATCATAATTGGACGACGTAAAATCCCTGGATAGTCACGAATCATCTTATATAAATCTTGAAGTGGTAAAGACTCTAAGTTTACATTTAATTCTTGGAAAACTTTTGAACGAGTAGAAATAATCTCATCCGTTCCGCTTTCTGTCATACGTAAAATCTCTTTAATTTCCTCAATCGTTAATGGATCTGAGAAAATATTACGTTCTGTATAAGGAATATGATTTTCCTCTAGCCATAATTTCGCCTTTCTACAAGACGTACAGCTTGGAGAACTATATAATGTTACCATACAAAGCTCACTCTCCTTAAAGAGTACAAATTCTGTACTAATTACAGTTTAAATTTCTAACTTCCGCGATTTTTCGCGATAACTTGTCTTATAGCAAAGTAAAAAATCGCAATTCATGTAAGCAACAATAATTACTTTTAATAAGTAACTTCTATAATCATTATACAATAGTTTTTGCAAGAAATATACAGTAAATTTACTGCTAGTTGAGAAAACTTCTCCGTGTATTCCACTGCTATGTAACATGATTACACTCACTTTAACTGTCATCTAACAACAATCTTCAACCCTTTTGACGCCTGCTTTTCACAATATACTTCATGTTATATACGATTGGTTTTTCATAACATGAATCGCCTAAAAGAGAACGTTTTCTTACCTTTTCCCAATAATTCAATTGAGAAATGTAAGACCAAAAGCTAAAATAAAACAAGAACACCTGTTCTTATATTAACAAATCTCATCACTCATGTCTATACGATTTCTAAAATTAATCAAATATTTTTCTGACATTTCTTTCTTTTTTACCTTTTATCTCATACAATAAAAATACAGACAGGCAAAGGGGGAATTTGCATATGATTGCTTTTTTTACTGATTTTATCATTGTTGCTACCCTCATCATCGGAATAACAGCATTGATTGGTGTCATTACAAATAGCATCGGTGAAAAACTCTTTGGTGGGAAAGAAAAAATGAAGTTTGTTAACAAAAGTTCAGATGTGCAATCTGGCTGGAATCAAGTTGGCGGAAAAGGCATTTATAAAAAACGTACGTACTAAAAAAAGCAGGTAATCACCTGCTTTTTTTGTTATTTCTCTACTGATGCCCATTTGAAGCTTACTTCGCCACCATATTTATGGTTGTACATATCTTTAATTGTTTCTCTTTGTAAATATGCTCTACCACGTTGATATACTGGAACAATCGCAGCGTCATCAAGTAACATTTTTTCCGCTTCTAATAAGTTTTTCCAGCGAGCATTTACGTCGCTTCCATCTTTCTTCGCTTTCATAATAATCTCATCGTACTTCGGATTTGAATAATTCATTTTATTCTGTGCTCCGTCAGTTACGAACATATCAAGATATGTAACTGGATCTGGGAAGTCTGCACTCCATCCAGAGAATGACATTACATAGTCACCCGCATCTTCTAATTTTAGTTTTTGCGCGAATGGCTGCTGTTTAATTTTCACTGTTAAACCTGGTAAATTCTTTTCCAACTCACCTTTTAAATATTCACCAGTTTTCTTCGATAATTCAACATCTTCATTTAACATCTCTAATTCGATTTCATTTTTACCAAGTTCTTTTTTACCAGCTTCCCAATACTTTTTCGCTTCTTTTACATTTGGTTTTATAATATCTCCATTTTCAGCACGGAAATCTTTTTTATCCGGTCCTTTAATGAAATTGTCAGGAATTAATCCCGTCGCTGGCTTAGAACCGTTATTTAATAATGTATCAACGAATGGTTTACGGTCAAAACCAAGAGAAATTGCTTTACGAATATTTTTATTTGCTAAAGCTGGGTCTTTTTGATTTAAGCGAAGGAAGAATACAGAAGTATCTTCTACCGTTTTGAAATCTGGTTTCCCTTTATATTTATCGATGAACTCAGCTAATAACGTCGCTCGATCGACTGCGTTTGTTTCATATAAATTAATTGGCGTAGACGTATCCTTTACAATATTAAAGTTTACTTCCTCAAGCTTAACTTCTTTATTGTCCCAATATGATGAGCTCTTTGTCATCTTGAAGCTACGTTCATGCTGCCAATCACTTAATGTAAATGGACCATTATAAAGTGTTGTGTTTGCCTCTAAACCAAACTTCGTACCTTGCTCTTTTACATACTTTTCATTCACAGGATAGAAGATTGGATATACCATTAAATCAACAAGATACGGAATCGAGTTGTCTAATTCCACTTCTAATGTGTGTTCATCAATTGCTTTTACGCCTAATTGATCTGGACTCATCTCTTTTTTATTAATTTTCTCTGCATTTTTTATATCATACATAATGTACGCTGATTTTGCAGCTGTATCTGGATTAATCGCTCTTTGCCATCCATATACGAAATCTTTCGCTGTTACAGGTTCACCATTTGACCATTTTGCATCTTCACGTAATTTAAATGTATACTTTTTACCGTCTTCTGACTTTTGGAATTCTTTCGCTACACCTGGCACTAATTTATCATCTTTCCCAAGGCGGTATAGACCTTCCATCGTATTATTCATTACTTTTGAAGAAACTGCATCAGCTGATAACGCTGGGTCCATCGTTGGAATTTCTTGTGTTTCAATTAAATTAATAACTTGCTTCGCACCGCTTTTCCCGCTATCCCCTTTTGCGTTCGCTTGCGGTTCATCTTTTTGATAGCCACATGCCCCTAAAATCATGCTCATCGCTACTGTTGATGCTACAAAAACTGGTATCTTTTTTTTCATACTTCCACCCCTCCAAAAAATGTTAGCCCTTTCATTTTCAAACAGAAAGAAATATATATATGTTCTAATAATTCATATTATACACACAAATATATTCTTTGTATATTTATATTTCTATTTTATTAAAATTTTCTGTTAAAAAATAAACCTTTGAAAACGTTTCACATTGCTATTTTCCTGACTGAAACGTAAAAAAATATTATTTTTATATTTTTCTAAATTATCAGAGAAAAATAAATTTTATATCCTATAATATTTTATGTATGATTATCCTTCTCTTATTAACATAAAATGAAGGTCTCTTCATATTAAAAATATGTAGGTTAAAATGAGTGCAATGGCTATGAAAGTATGTTACGATACACTTTGCTAAAAATAGATATCGGTAAAGAGGGGACAGATATGACAGCAATTCACTCAAAAAGTGGGCCAACTGAGAAACTAAGTTTATTCCTATTAACATGGCCTATTTTTCTAGAAGTTTTTCTTTTTATGTTGATGGGGATCGCTGATACTTTTATGTTAAGTGCATTATCAGACGATGCTGTATCTGGGGTTGGTGCAGCGAATCAATATCTCCATATCGCTATTTTGGTACTAGAAGTAATCGGGAACGGCGCTGCAATCGTCGTATCTCAATACCTCGGTTCCAAACGTTTTATGGAAGCATCTAAAATATCAGCATTAGCCGTCACATTAAATTTAGTGGTCGGACTCGTTATAAGCGCTGCTTTTCTTTTATTTTCAAAACATATGATGATGGCAATGAATTTACAAGGCGATGTACTAACGTATGCACAAGGTTATTTATCCATTGTCGGAGGAGCTATTTTCCTTCAAGCTATTATTAACTCATTAGCCGCTATTATCCGTGTTCACGGCTTTACAAAGCAAGCAATGTTCGTTTCGCTTGGAATGAATATTATTCATATCGCCGGAAACTACGTACTTATTTTCGGGAAATTCGGTTTCCCTGAACTTGGTGTACAGGGGGCCGCTATTTCTTCCGCTGTCAGTCGACTACTGGCACTTATTGTGTTCTTCTGGTTACTATACCGCGTTATGGAATACCGTGTGAAATTACAATATTACTTCACTTTATCAAAAGAATACGTTGGTAAAATATTAAAGATCGGCGTTCCATCTGCATTCGAACAAGTCATGTATCAAGCTTGTCAAATTGTCTTCTTATATTACGCAACATACTTAGGTACGGAATCATTAGCAGCAAGACAATACGCTACTAACATTTCTATGTTCACTTATTTATTCGCTATTGCTATTGGTATGGGAACAGCGATTATCGTTGGACGCCTAGTTGGTGGAAATGAAAAAGATGAAGCGTACACACGCGTATGGAAAAGTGTACAATGGGCGATTGGTGTAACTCTATTTATGGTCATTCTCGTTGTTACATTCCGCACACAATTAATGGGACTATTTACGGATAATCCACATATTATCTCTCTAGGGGCAACCGTTCTTTTACTAAGTGTACTACTGGAAACAGGACGGACGATGAACATCGTCATCATTAACTCACTCCGCGCAGCAGGCGATGCAAAATACCCTGTGTTAATCGGTGCATTCTCTATGGTATTAATGAGCTTACCGCTCGGCTACTTTTTCGTCTTCCACTTAGATATGGGTCTCGTTGGTATTTGGTTAGCAATTGCTATCGACGAATGGACTCGGGCAATTATTATGTTCTTCCGATGGAGAAGTAGAGCCTGGGAAAGTTATGCACTTGTTAAACCAAATGAACAAGAAGAAAGTGTTTCTGTTCAGGTACAGTAACGCTTGTTTGATCAAGATGTAGTTATTAGTGAATGAAATTTATATCGGCGATTCTTTCAATATATCGACTTACCGACAATGTTGACAACACATTTATATAGTAGAAAAAAGCCACCCTTCCTTAAATGGAAGAATGGCTTTTTTTATTATTGATAGATTTCTTTATATTTCTTATACTCCGCTTCAGAACATAATACGAAATGTCCTGGGCGAATTTCACGCATTGTTGGTACTTCGCTACCATAATCATGCTGCGTTGGATCGTATACGATACGTTTACGATTGCGCTCATAATCTGGATCTGGAAGTGGAATTGCTGATAGTAGTGATTTTGTATATGGATGCATTGGATTCTCATATAACTCTTCACTTGTTGTCAGCTCAACGATTTGACCACGGTACATTACACCGATGCGATCACTAATGTATTTTACCATCGATAAATCATGGGCGATGAATAGGTACGTTAAACCTTTTTCTCTTTGTAACTGTTTTAGTAAGTTTACAACTTGCGCCTGAATCGATACGTCAAGTGCTGAGATTGGTTCATCAGCAATGATAAATTCAGGTTCTACAGCTAGCGCACGAGCGATACCGATACGTTGACGTTGTCCGCCTGAGAATTCATGCGGGAAACGGTTCGCGTGCTCTTTATTTAAACCAACTGTATTTAACAGCTCGTGAACACGATCCATACGCTCTTTTTTGCCTTTTGCTAGTCCGTGAATATCAATACCTTCTGCGATAATATCCCCTACTGTCATACGAGGATTTAATGATGCATATGGATCTTGGAAAATCATTTGCATTTTACGGTTGAACTTCTTAAGTTCTGCGCGTGATTTTTTACCATGTACATTTTCACCATCGAACAACACTTCACCGGCAGTTGCATCGTATAAACGAATGATCGTTCTTCCAGTTGTTGACTTACCACAACCAGATTCTCCTACAAGTCCAAATGTTTCACCGCGGTAAATATCAAATGAAATATCATTAACTGCTTTAACAACACCACCACTCACATCAAAGTGTTGTTTCACATTTTTTACTTCAATTAATTTCTCACGTTGTTTAGTCATGTTGTTCACCTGCTTTCATTTGAAGAATACGTTTTTCAACAACTGCGGGTGGTTTTACTTCTGGCGCTTGCTCATGAAGTAACCAAGTTGCCGCATAATGTGTATCACTTACTTTAAATAAAGGTGGTTCCATTTCAAAATCAATTTTCAGCGCCTGCGGGTTACGTGGTGCAAAAGCATCACCCTTTGGCGGTTTTAATAAGTCAGGAGGCGTTCCTGGAATCGCATATAGTTCGTCCTCTGAACCATCTAAGCTTGGCATAGATGCGATTAAGCCCCATGTGTATGGATGTTTTGGATTGTAGAAAATTTCATCAACAGTTCCAATTTCAACAACTTTACCAGCGTACATAACTGCCACGCGATCAGCAACGTTTGCCACTACACCTAAATCATGCGTAATGAAAATGATTGCTGCTTCTGTTTTTTGCTGAATGTCCTTCATAAGTTCTAAAATTTGCGCCTGAATTGTAACGTCTAGCGCTGTTGTCGGCTCATCGGCAATTAATAATTTCGGATTACAAGCTAACGCCATCGCAATAACTACACGTTGTCTCATACCACCTGAGAATTGGTGAGGATATTGTTTTAAGCGTGCTTCCGGATTTGGAATACCTACAAGGTCGATTAATTCTAAAGCAACTTTACGTGCATCTGCTTTACTCATCCCTTGGTGTTTAATAAGACCTTCCATAATCTGATTACCAATTGTCATCGTTGGATTTAATGATGTCATTGGATCTTGGAAAATCATCGCAATATCTTTACCGCGTACTTGCTGCATTTCTTTTTCTGTTAGTTTCGTTAAGTCACGACCTTCAAATACGATTTCACCGTTTTTAATACGTCCTGGAGGATTCGGAATTAATCCCATTAACGCTTTAGAAGTAACTGATTTACCAGAACCAGATTCTCCTACAATTGCTAATGTCTCTCCTTTTTTCAAATCAAAAGTAACACCGCGTACAGCTTGTACTTCACCTGCATGTGTATCAAAGGAGACTTGCAAATCTTTTACCTCTAGCAATGTTTTCATTTTTACTTCTCCCCTCTTTTACTTACGCATTTTTGGATCTAACGCGTCGCGTAATCCGTCTGCCATTAAGTTGAATGCTAAGATTAACATACTGATGACAACCGCTGGGATGAACATCATATGTGGATACGTTTGAATTGATTTATAACCATCGTTTACAAGAGAACCAAGTGATGCGAATGGTGGCTGAATACCTAAACCGATGAAGCTTAAGAATGCCTCACCAAACACTGCAGTTGGAATTGTAAACATTGTCATTACGATAATTGGTCCCATTACGTTCGGGATTAAGTGTTTTACAATTAATTGTGTATTTGTTGCACCTAATGTACGAGATGCTAATACATATTCTTGATTCTTTAATTTTAGGATTTGTCCACGAACGATACGCGACATTCCTATCCAACCTGTAATTGCCATCGCGAGTGTAATCGACCAGATACCTGATCCCATAATGATTACCATTAAAATAACGATGATTAAGTATGGAATACCGTTAATAATCTCCATAATACGTTGCATAATATTATCTACTCTGCCGCCATAGAAGGCTGAAATACCTCCGTATGCAACCCCAATTACTAAGTCAATCGCTGCTGCTAAAAGAGCGATATATAATGATACTCGTGTACCTTCCCATGTTCTTGTCCATAAATCACGGCCAAGATCATCTGTACCAAACCAGAAATACTCTTTAATATCACGTTTTTCATATTGGTCAACACCATATTGATCTGTACCGTCAAATGGTAGCCAATGAATATTTTCAATCACTGGAATTTTCGGCGGCATTTTCGCACGACCTAAATCCTGCTCTTTATAAGAATGCTTACTTACCATCGGTCCTATAATTGCTAGTAGTACAATAAGCATTAATAATACGAAACCAAACATTGCACCTTTATGTTGGAACAAACGTCTTCTTACATCTTGCCAAAACGTTAAGCTTGGACGGGCAATGACTTCATTATCAACATTACTTTGATTGGCTGGTTGAAATAAATCTGGAGATAATTTTTGTACATCTTTCATCATTTTTTCCCTCCCGCTAAACGAATACGAGGATCAATAATTCCGTATAAAATATCGACTATGAAAATAACTAAGATGAAGATCGCACTATAGAAAATTGTCGTTCCCATAATAACTGTATAGTCATTCACTGTAATCGATTTAACGAATTGTTCCCCAAGTCCAGGTACAGCGTAAATTTGCTCAATAACTAGTGTCCCTGTAATTAATCCAGCAACCATTGGTCCTAAAATTGTTACAACTGGAATTAATGCGTTACGAAGTGCGTGCTTGATAATGATAACGCCTTGGCTAATTCCTTTCGCTTTCGCTGTTAAAATGTAGTCAGCTTGCATAACCTCAATTAACTCTGCACGAGCGAAACGTGCGATTGTTGCGATAACTGCCATCGATAAGGCAATTGTAGGCATTACTGTAAACTCAGGTCCTTTCCAGAATGCTACTGGGAACCAACCAAGTTTTACCCCTACGAAATATTGTAGTAATGCGGCGAATACGAATGATGGTACCGACATCCCGAGTACGGAAATTATTGTCGCCCCATAATCGACCCACGTATTGTTACGAAGTGCCGCAACGATTCCTAAAATTAATCCGATAAATGTTCCTAATATAATCGCTTGTAAACCAAGTTGTGCTGATGGTCCAATACGATCCACAATCATATCTGTTACTGGGCGGTTATCATATTGGAATGATACCCCTAAATCACCTTTTGCTAAGTTACCTAAGTAACGTGCATATTGAACTGGTACTGGATCATTTAATCCATATTTTTCAAGAATGATTTCTTTTTGTGCCGGTGATAGCTTCTCCTGGTTTTTAAGTGGAGAACCCGGTAGTAATTTCATCAAAAAGAAAGTCAGTGTAGTAATTAAAAATAATGTCAAAGCCATGTACACGAAACGTTTTAATACATAACGTCCCATAGTCAAGCACCTCCCCGTTTTTCTCAAAAGCAATAAGATAGTTTGAAATATTCTTACTTTTATTTTTTTAAAATAAGAGCACATGCCCATCATAGGCATATACCCTTATTCATGATGGAAACCATTTTTAGTTTTTGAGTTCAACCCACTTATAGCTAAATTCTCCGCCATATTTATGTTCTAATAGGCCTGTAATTGAACTACGTTGTAAATATGCCTTTCCAGGTTGATATACTGGAGCAATCGCTGCATCCTCAAGCAGTTGTTGTTCTGCTTTTAATAGAGCATCCCAGCGAGCTTGTACATCTACTTCTGTTTTGGCTTTCTTAATTAGCGCATCATAAGCTGGATTTGCGTAATTCACTTTATTTTGTGAATTACCTGTTGTATACATTTCAAGGAATGACATTGGATCCATATAATCTGGACTCCATCCCGCATACGACATCGCATAATCTCCACTTGCTTCAAGCTTTAATTTTTGTGCAAATGGCTGCATTTTTGTTGAAACTGTTAAACCTGGTAAGTTCTTTTCGAATTGTCCTTTTAAATACTCTCCGATTTTTTTTGCATCATCGGTATCAAAGTTTAATAACTCTAACTCTACTTTGTCTACACCAAGTTCTTTTTTACCAGCTTCCCAATATTTTTGAGCTTCTTTAACATCCTCTTTTATAAGCTTTCCGTTTTCTTCACGGAAGTCTTTTCCATTCGGACCTTTTGCTAAGCCTTTCGGAACAAAACCATATATTCCTTCTGAACCATCGTTCAAGATCACTTTCCCGATATTTTCACGTTCAAAGGACATTGCAATTGCTTTTCGGATATTTTTATTTGCTAAAAACTTATTCTTTTCATTTAAGCGAATAAATTGTGTAGACGGTCTCTTAATCGTTTTGAAATCAGTATCTGATTTGTATTTATCTACAAATTCTGATGTTAATACTACTCGATCAATCGCTTTTGTTTCATATAAATTTATAGCAGTTGAACGATCCTTAACAATATTGAAGTTTATTTCCTCAAGTTTTACTTCTTTATTTTCCCAATACGTTGGATTTTTCTTAAGTTGGAAACTTTGTTCATGCTTCCATTCATTTAAAACGAATGGGCCATTATAAAGTGTTGTATTGGATTCTAATCCAAATTTTGTTCCTTGTTCTGTTACAAATTTCTCATTCAAAGGATAAAATGTTGGATAGACTGTCAAACTTACAAAATAAGGAACAGGGTTGTCTAATTCCACTTCAAGTGTGTGATCATCAATTGCCTTTACACCAAGTTCTTCAACTGGTAACTCTTTTTTGTTAACTTTCTCCGCATTTTTAACATCAAATAGTATGTAAGCAAACTTGGCACCCGTATTTGAATCTACAGCTCTTCTCCAAGAATAAACGAAGTCTTTAGCTGTTACAGGCTCACCATTGGACCATTTCGCATCTTCACGTAATTTAAATACATACTTTTTACCATCCTCTGATTTCTCATAGGATTTAGCGACACCTGGAACGAGTTTATCATCTTTCCCCAGACGATATAATCCTTCCATTGTATTATTCATGATGTTAGAAGATGCTGCATCCGTTGATAACGTCGTATCCATTGTTGGAATCTCAGCTGTTTCAGTTAGGTTTAACACTTGCTTATTTGAGGCTTTTTCTTTTGCGCCTGCTTTGTTATCTTCTTTTTGATAACTACAAGCTCCTAACATACTCACTGTCAACGTTGATGCAATTAATAACGGTATCTTTTTCTTCATGTTGTATTGCCTCCCCTAATTGCACTTCCTGTACCCTCACTTGTAAAAAACAGAATTGAAAGAATAATCTCCAAGTTTCTACAATTTTCATTATACATATAATATGACGATTGTGAATATAGTTTTTTGTTTTTTTGTTAAAATTTTTAATAAATTATTTATTTTATTTTTTTTTTGTAAAGGAATACCTTAACATTGCTACCATCATCTTGAAATTAGGGCTTCAATTGCGTATAATTTTCAAAAAATTATTTATATTACTTATTATAACTTTTATAGTATAATAATTCTAGTAATATTTTGACGGAGGGGAATATTTTGAATAAAGTTTTTTTTCATTCTTGTATACTATTTTTTGTAGCGATAATCGCTTCTAGTGTTGGCGCATTCCTCGTTTCATCTCAGTTTTTGTTGAATTTTGTCAACATTTCATTCTATATCTCATTGTTATTTATTCTTATAGGTGGTTTTTTATACATATTTCAAAATGGATTTTTTAACGTAACAATTTACGCATTCCAAAGAGTATTTGGTACGAACAAAAAAATTGACTCCTTAATTGAAGAAGCAGAGGAACCTACCGATAAGAAAGAACGTATTTACAAAACATATTCATTCAAATGGACGTATCCGATTTGTATTACCGGCATCGTACTCGGTCTGTTCTCGACTCTCATTAGCTTTACTATTTTGATGTAGTTTGCAAACGCTATTCCATATGATATAATAATCAGCAAAACATTTTGTTATAAAACTTTAGTTCTTTCATATTAAAAGGGCTCAGTTAACAATAAATAAATTTATATGTATGCGATGATAAAGAAGAGTACATATTGAGGCAATTTCAGAGAGCTTGTGGTTGGTGTGAACAAGTAATTGTGCAATATGGAATGGGCTTTTGAGCACCAAACCGAACCGTGAGTAGTAGGCTTTGGCGTTATATCCAGACGTTATTATGGATCTGAGAGATTTCACAACGGTGAAATAATTAGGGTGGTACCGCGGTCCATTCGTCCCTATGTAATTTGGGATGAATGGGCTTTTTTTGTATGCCTTCTCTTCCCTATCACACATTCAAATTTAGGAGGAATTACTTATGTCAGTTATCTTTTCTGGTATTCAGCCAAGTGGAACAATTACACTTGGCAACTATTTAGGAGCTATGAAGCAATTTACAGAGCTTCAAAACGAACACGACTGTTATTTCTGCATTGTAAACCAACATGCAATTACAGTACCTCAAGATCCAGTCGGGCTTCGTAAAAACATCCGCAGTCTTGCTGCACTATATGTTGCATGCGGCATCGATCCTGAAAAAGCTACTTTATTTGTACAGTCAGAAGTACCAGCACATGCTCAACTAGGATGGATCATGCAATCAGTTGCTTACGTTGGAGAATTGGAGCGTATGACACAATATAAAGATAAAGCTTCTGGTAGAGATTCAGTTCCGGCTGGATTACTTACGTATCCACCATTAATGGCTGCTGATATTTTACTTTACAACACTGAAATCGTGCCTGTTGGTGATGATCAAAAACAACATATGGAATTAACACGTGATCTAGCAGAGCGTTTCAACAAACGCTTCCGTGAAGTGTTCACAGTTCCTGAAATTCGCATTCCAAAAGTAGGAGCTCGCGTTATGTCATTAACAGAACCTACGAAAAAAATGAGTAAATCTGATCCAAATCCAAAATCAATGATCAGTATGCTTGATGAACCAAAAACAATTGAAAAGAAAATTAAAAGTGCTGTAACTGACTCTGAAGGTATCGTAAAATTCGATAAAGAAAACAAACCTGGTATCTCTAACTTATTAACAATCTATTCTTCATTCTCTGGAAAAACAGTTGAAGAAATAGAAGCAATGTACGAAGGAAAAGGATACGGCGACTTCAAAGGCGACCTAGCACAAGTAGTCGTAGAAGCAATTCGCCCAATCCAAGACAAATATAACGAACTAATCAGCTCCCCAGAACTAGACGAAATTCTAGACAAAGGTGCAGAAAAAGCAAACCGCGTTGCATTCAAACAACTACGCAAAGTAGAAAACGCAATGGGACTAAGTAGAAAGCGTAGGTAACATATAAAGCGGAGGCGACTGCTTAGCCCTGACGGATAAGGTTCTTTCCCACAGAAGGTGCTTTTTACCTTCTCGTGGGGAAGGTTCTTTCCCACAGAAGGTGCTTTTTACCTTCTCGTGGGGAAGGTTCTTAGACGCGAAGGGCTAGGAGTCGGAGCTGGATTTCTATATAAAGCGGAAGCGGCTCGTTCAGCCCTGACTGGCTAAGGTTCTTTCGCATAAAAGGCGCTTTTTGCCTTCTTATGCGGAAGAACCTTAGACACGAAGAGCTTGCCGCTGGAGCTGAATTTCTATATAAAGCGGAAGCGGCTCGCTTAGAATGTGAGGAGGATGGAGCTCCTGACGTAGAGGCGCTTTTGGCCTCGCAGGAAGGCGCGAAGCCACCGAACATTCTTGCCAACTCCATAAAAAAAACCGCCAATTGGCGGTTTTTTTAATTTACCTTCTGCTCATTTTCCATTTCCCATAGCTTTTCAAAAAACGGCTGTCCTTTTACAAGGCGCTCGCATAATTGTTCGTGCTTCTCAGACCATCCAGTTTTCGCTTCATCATAAAGTTTAGCCCAAATATCTTCAAATTCCATATGTTGAACCATTCCATATGCTGATGGATCCCACTCTGTGAACCAATAGCGAATTTCAGCTGGATTTTTCGTTGTATGTAATTGATCTAACGCCATAAATAATAATTGTTTTAGCTGTCTTTCTTTACGAGTCAAGCCATTCATAATGAAAGGCGATGGTGATAAAATATGATGCTCTTTTTCAATTTCTTCTACCTGGAACTCATACTTTTCTGCTTGCACATTTTCTACCATCTCATATACCATCTGCTCTTGACGAGGTATAAGCCTACTTTTTCTAATTGGCACATTATAGCCGATTGAATCAATCGCGATAATTCCTTTTCCATCTGTAACTACAAAACAATATTCTTGTTGCAAACGTTCGTGATTTTTACGAATATAAGCCTTATGATGTACGTCTTCCAATAACTTTTGCGGAAGCTCTAACAATTCGTTCTCGATGTAATGATATAATGTGGAATCTACTTTTAATAATGGCACTTGATCTAATAGCTCAATCGTATCATCTTTCCGCCACTCGTAAAAATGACAAACGTTATACCCATTCTCTTCACCTTCAAACCAATTTACCCATACATCATGTAGATATAACATTCTCTACCCCTCACTTCACTACTGTTTGTACCAATCATTATGTTCATTTTTGCTTAACTTTATTCCACTTGAGGAAATATATTCTAATTATTATTTTTTCTTCTATAATATATAAAAAAACAAGAGATAGCTCTCCTGTTTTTTTACGAAACATGAAATGTATTTGCTTTATTCAATATTTCTTTCGCATCTATAGATAATAAAGAAAGTGTATCTTCTCCTTCAAAAGCTACGCAATCTTTTACAATATGGAATCCAAGTGCATAGCCAAGCATTTTGGGATACGGGTGCAGTCCATTTAATAAAACATCATGCTCCCTCGTACCTCTCTTTACATCTATTCGTTCTTGTATTGAATTTCTCCAATAATAAATAGCATCTTCTTTTGAAATGTAAGTAGTCCACGGTGCGCATCTTTTTTCTGTATACCTTTCATATACAGCTTGCTCAGCTAAGCCTTCCATAATCATCGTATCAAGTAATGTATACTCTGTTTCTTTCGTCTCAATTTGATGCAATCTACATATATGGTGATATTCATGCGTTAATAAAGCTTTTAGTTCCTCTACTGAATTACGTCCACATACGAATAAGAAAATAACGTGACGCATAGATAAACCAGCCTTCCCGTTATACTCTTCTTGTACCGTTCGATTATATGAATCTGATAATAAAATAAAGATAGGAACATCTGGACCTTTTAGCCAACTTTTTAATTTTTCATACTCCATGCTAAGTTCTTTCCAAATTTCTTTTTTCTCTAATTCTTTAATTTCCTGCTCACCCCGCATTACCGGGCGATACATACCTCTAGAGATTAAAAAGCGATACAACCTCTCTTTTGGCAATGGAATATACTTTGTAAATTTCTCACAAAGTTTTTCTGGGCGTCCATAATACAGGTGTAACCATTTTGCCGTATCAACAACCCCCATCTTCATCCCTCCTTTTTTTTATGTATATGCGAAAAAAGGAAAGAGCGTAAAAATAAATAAGGTGTTTTTTCGTAGTTTGTTACGAAAAAACACCTTATTTTATCTATTATTTATACGATTTAAATACTAATACTGCGTTATGACCACCGAATCCTAATGAATTACTCAATACCGCGTTTACTTCTTGATGTCTCGCTTTATTTGGTACGTAATCTAAATCACAATCTGGATCTGGCGTTTCATAGTTAATTGTCGGAGGAATCACTCCGTCTGTAATTGTTTTAATAGAGAAGATCGCCTCAACAGCACCCGCTGCTCCTAATAAGTGACCTGTCATTGATTTCGTTGAGCTAATCGCTACTTTATATGCATGCTCGCCGAAAGTTTCTTTAATTGCCATCGTTTCATACTTTTCATTCGCATCTGTACTTGTACCATGCGCATTAATGTAATCAATATCTTCTGGCTCTAGACCTGCATCAGCTAAAGCTTGACGCATTGCACGCACTCCGCCTTCACCGCCAGGAGCAGGCATTGTAATATGGAACGCATCACCCGTTGCACCATAACCAGCAATTTCCGCATAAATATGGGCACCACGTGCTAACGCGTGCTCTAATTCTTCAAGAATAAGAATTCCTGATCCTTCACCCATTACAAAACCGCTACGGTTTTTATCGAACGGACGGCAAGCCGTCGCTGGATCTTCATTAAATGTTAATGCTTTCGCTGAACTAAATCCAGCAAATGCCATACTTGTTAACGGCGCTTCTGCTCCGCCCGTTATCATCGCGTCAGCATCACCACGCTGAATTGCTTTAAATGCATCTCCAATTGAGTTTGCACCAGATGCACAAGCCGTTACAGAACAAGTGTTAATTCCTTTTGCTCCTGTAGCGATTGATACTTGACCTGCTGCCATATCTGGAATCATCATTGGTACGAAGAATGGACTCACACGGCGTGGACCTTTTTCAGTAAAAATCTTAAATTGTTCTTCGTATGTTTCCATACCGCCAATACCAGAACCAATCCATACACCAATTCGAGGTCCGTTTTCTTCTGTAATTTCAAGGTTCGCATCCGCAACTGCCATTTTCGCTGCTGCTACTGCATATTGTGTAAAGCGATCCATACGGCGCGCTTCTTTTTTATCAATATATTTCTCGACTTCAAAGTCGTTAATTTCTGCTGCTACTTTTGCTGGAAACATTTCTGGATCAATTCTTGTAAGTCGTCCGATTCCAGATACACCCTTTTTAATGTTTTCCCACGCTGTTTCAACATCTGTTCCGATCGGTGTAACAGCTCCTAATCCTGTAATTACGACCCTCTTTTTTTCCATACAAAATACACTCCTTTTTTTCTCTCAGTCCTTATTTACCCCAACGAAGAGCGACTGCTCCCCATGTTAATCCGCCGCCAAAACCAACAAGTATAATTAAATCACCGTCTTGAATACGTCCATTTTGCAATTCCTCTACCATCGCAATTGGAATTGAAGAGGCTGATGTATTACCGAACTTTTCAATTGTCATACTCATTTTTTCTTTCGGTAAATTTAATCTCTCTCTTGCAGATTCCATAATACGAATATTCGCTTGATGTGGTACTAAGAAGTCCACATCCTCTTTCGTAAGTCCTGCTTTTTCTAACACACGAAGACAAGAATCACCAAGTTGACGAACGGCAAATTTAAAGACTTCTCTGCCATTCATCATAACATACTCGTCTTGATAAAGATGCTTACCACCACTTCCGTCCGCTCCTAATTCGAATGAAAGTACACCTTTCCCTTCCGAAACAGCTCCCATTACGATAGCACCTGCTCCGTCCCCAAATAGTACTGCTGTATTTCGGTCGTTCCAATCTACAATTTTGGATAGTTTGTCACTACCAACTACTAATACATTTTTATAAGTCCCCGTTTGAATAAATTGCTGCGCTGTAATCATTCCGTACATAAAGCCAGCACACGCTGCACTTAAATCCATTGCAGCTGCATGTTTTGCGCCAATTGCTTCCTGGATTACACAAGCTACTGCTGGGAATGCGCGATCCGGCGTTACTGTTGCGACTAAAATAAGATCGATATCCTCTCCGCTAATTCCTGCATCTTCAAGTGCTTTTTTAGAAGCCTCTACCGCCATATATGAAGTATCTATTGTATCATCGGCAATGCGTCTTTCTGCAATTCCCGTTCTCGTACGAATCCATTCATCAGATGTATCTACGATTTTCTCTAAATCGTGATTTGTGACTACTTTTTCTGGCACATATCTTCCGATCCCTAAAATGCCCACGTTCACATCGCAGCCCTCCGTTTTATATCAATTATTATGACTTGGTACTAATTTTAAAACATAAATGTACTTTTGTCTAGAATATATTTCAGCTAAAAAATAAAGACGGCGTATTACCAACTTTATTTTTCATTAAAAGAAACAGAAAAATCCCTACCATTTTGAAATACAAATTACTCCATCATCTTATCCTTACTTCACTCAAAACAAAAAGGCCCTTACCGCTTCTACTCACGGCTTGAGCCTCCTCCCCTCCAAAAGACGGGTTAATTCTTTATCAGCTTCCCTTCAAAACTAAGACCTTCGCCTCATCACCGCTCTGGCCTTACCTCGCTCGAAACAAAAAAGGCCCTTACCGCTTCTACATACGGCTTGAGCCTCTTTCCCTCTCAAAAAAGAAGGTTTTTTTATTCTTTATCAGCTTTCCCAAGCTCATATGCTTCGCCCATTACTTTCATCAATAGCTCTAACACCGGCTGTGCTTTCTCCATATCAAGTGCAATTCCATTATCATCTAAAATTGCCTTAGCTTCTGGTAAATGCTTCATTGCGATTTGTAAAAATTGCATGCTTTTTTCGTTCATATATGCTCTTCCTCTCCAATAAAACTTTAAATTTATAGTCCATACAATAGTGTAACACGTACACTACCCTTCGTATAACTCTTTATATTTTTTCATATGTGCCAATTGTTTATTTAAACCAAATTCTAACGGCGTATTTCTTTTAAGAGAAACAACCTCTACCGCTTCATTTCTTATATGCTCATCTTTTTTGTTTACCTTACCATCTGCATGTAAAAGGCTCATACCTTTTTCCCATAATGCTTCTTTTCCACTAAGTAAATTATATATACCGAGGTGCTTTACATTCATTCCATTTTCCCATAAGTATTCACATACATCTTCAACGTAAAGTAAATCACTTCCTTTTTCTTCACTTATACAACAGCACTCTTTTTCATCAAGTTCTGATAAAATGAGCTGATGATACATCATAAACGACGGTTGCCATGGCCCATATAATGTAGGAACTCGATATGCACTATATTGTAATTCTCCTTTTTTCACCCCTTCTTCCACTTTCGAAAACAGACGTTTGTTTTCGGATTCTTCAGTGCTTCCTATTTCAATAGAAGAAATTAGATTTAACTTTACTTTATTTTTTTCACACATTCTTACGATTCGTTTTAAATATTGTAATATGACTCTTTCATTCCGAAAGCCACTTTGCTGATTCGGCTCATACAAACAAAAATAAACTGTATCGAAACTCTCTTCCTCTACCGATCGCCATCCGTCTTCATCCCTTATAGAATAGTACGTAAATAACGCATTTCGCCCAATCAACAATAATTTCTCTTCATTAATTTTTGTCATACTATCAAATTCATCAAAATCAAGACCATATACTTCTACTTCTTCTGCAATCATTTTATTCACAAGGTGATAACCTACAAACGTAAGTGCACCTATAATCAGCACGCGTTCCATACCACCAACCCTTTCCCCTTGAAACAAATAGCTCCTCATTTATGTATATGGGAGCTTCACAATTCTTCTTCATATTTTTTAAAGAAATCAGTCGTTTGCCTAACCATTTTATATTTCACATCTTGGAGATGGAATAAGACAGAAGTATCGCATTGATTTAATTGCCTCATTTTCTCGTATTTACGTAACAATTGTTTTCTTCCTCTTTTTTCTTGTGTTGATACGAAAATTTTAACAGGTACACAAGACGGAAGAAGCGCAAATGATTTCTTATTTATTTTTGATTCTAATTCTTCTTCTTTGGAATCATACGCCAAACTTAATTCCTTCACTAATCTTTTGTAAAAAAACTTATGCTCTTTCTCAAACTCCACATATTCTGGTAAATCTAAACACGGATTTAACATAACGACAGAACGTATACATTCAGGGTATTTGTTCATCATTTCAAGTGCTACAAGCGCACCCATACCATCTGCCATAATGTGCATTTTCGTATTTAATGTCTCTTTTCTTAGTACGACATCATACAAACGTTTTGCAAGACGAACAGCTCGATCGTTTCCCCAATGTCTTCCGTATAAGTTAGACGAAAAGACTGTATAGCCTTTTTCAATAAGGCCCTGTAAAAAATAAGCTCTTCCTGCATGCTGTGTCCATAAACTTGTACCATTCTCAATAAAATAGTTATAATCTCCTAGGAGCATAACAGAAAATCCATTTGGCTTTTCCGGTAAATAAATTACACATGGTTCTTTTTCTAAGTAAAAAAAACGTTCCGTAATACTCATTTTTCCCCCGCCTTATTTTCTAAACGTATAAAAGTACTCTTTTATAATGTATGAACAGAATACAAATTTGCGTTGAAAAATCTACAAATATTTTTCTATATTCTTTTTTCAATTGTGTTACAATAAGGACAGATTGAACGAATAGAGGTGTAAAATATGCGTTTCATTTGGGCATTAATTTGGTCGTTCGCACTTGTACATATGATGAGCTATGTAATCGGCTCTATGACTGGCGGTACATACGATTTTAACCAAGCGTCTATTTTCTCAGTTGTTCTTGCAGTATTAGTATTAGCGATTGCAGCTGCGATTCCAAACGAGCCAGTAGAACAACACTAAAAAGAGTCCGGATTTTATCCGAACTCTTTTTTTACTTTATATGAACAACCAATTGGTTATTTTCTACATCAACCACTACGTGACTATTATCAGTAATCGTTCCTGCAATTAATTCTCTCGCTAATTTCGTCTCAACTTGACGCTGCACATATCGTTTTAACGGACGAGCCCCGTACATTGGATCGAATCCAGCTTCTACAACGAATTCTTTTGCTGCATTTGTTAATTCTACTGTAATGTGACGGTCAGCTAAACGACCTTGTAATTCTTTTACAATTTTATCAACAATACCTTTGATTTCATTCGTTGTAAGAGGTTTGAATAAAATAATTTCATCGACACGGTTTAAAAATTCTGGTCGGAAATGTCCTCTTAATTGCCCCATTACAAGTTCTCTTGACTCTTCTTTAATAGAGCCATCTTCTTCTAATCCTTCTAATAAGTGAGCAGATCCAATATTTGAAGTCATAATAATAACCGTGTTTTTAAAGTCTACTGTACGGCCTTGTGAATCTGTAATGCGTCCATCATCTAACATTTGTAATAAAATATTAAACACTTCTGGATGTGCTTTTTCAATTTCGTCTAACAAAATAACAGAATATGGTTTACGTCTTACTGCTTCTGTTAATTGACCACCCTCTTCGTATCCAACATATCCAGGAGGCGCACCAATCAAACGTGACACGGCGTGTTTCTCCATATACTCAGACATATCGATACGAATCATTTGCTCTTCACTGTCAAATAACGTTTGTGCTAACGTTTTTGCAAGCTCAGTTTTACCAACACCTGTAGGTCCTAAGAAAATAAATGAACCAATTGGACGATTCGGATCTTTAATACCAGCGCGCGCACGAAGAACTGCGTCTGATACAAGGCTTACCGCTTCTTCTTGACCAATCACACGCTCTGATAAAATTTGCTCTAAGCGTAATAACTTCTCGCGTTCGCCTTCAACGAGTTTTGCTACAGGAATACCAGTCCAGCGTGAAACAATGTCTGCAATTTCTTCTTCACTTACTTCCTCACGTAATAAACGATTTTCTTGCTTATTATGCGCGCCCATTTCTTCCGCTTCTTTTAATTCTTTTTCAATCGCAGGAATTTTCCCGTGACGAAGTTCAGCTGCTTTATTTAAGTCGTAATTCCCTTCCGCTTCTTCTAATTCACGACGCAGACGCTCTAAATGTTCACGTAAGTCACGAACTTTATGAATGTCTTCTTTTTCTTTTTCCCATTTCGCTCTCATACTACTTGCAACTTCTTTTAAATCCGATAATTCACGTTGCAGTACTTTTAGACGTTCTTGACTACCTAAGTCCTTTTCTTTCCCAAGAGCAGCTTCTTCAATTTCTAATTGCATCATGCGGCGCGTTACTTCATCTAATTCTGTTGGCATAGAATCAATTTCTGTTCGGATTGTTGCACAAGCTTCATCAACTAGATCGATTGCTTTATCAGGTAAAAAGCGATCCGAAATATATCGATCTGATAAAACAGATGCTGCTACAATCGCGCGGTCATGAATATTTACACCATGATAAATTTCAAAACGCTCTTTTAAACCACGTAAAATTGAAATTGTATCTTCAACAGTTGGCTCTTCTGCTAATACTTGTTGAAAACGTCTTTCTAATGCTGGATCTTTCTCGATATATTTACGATATTCATCGAGCGTCGTCGCCCCGATACAATGTAGTTCACCACGAGCTAGCATCGGTTTTAACATATTCCCTGCATCCATCGCTCCTTCTGTTTTACCAGCGCCGACGATTGTATGAAGTTCATCAATGAATAATAAAATACGCCCTTCACTCTTTTTAATTTCATTTAATACAGCTTGCAAACGCTCTTCAAACTCACCGCGGAATTTTGCTCCGGCCACAAGTGCACTCATATCTAGAGCGAAGATTGTTCTATCTTTTAACCCTTCTGGTACATCTTTTTTCACAATACGCTGCGCTAATCCTTCAACGATTGCTGTTTTACCAACACCTGGTTCACCAATTAAAACTGGGTTATTTTTCGTTTTACGTGAAAGAATACGGATCACGCGGCGAATTTCACTATCTCGGCCGATAACAGGATCAATTTTCCCCGCTCTCACTTCCGCCACTAAATCACGGCCATATTTTTCTAATGCTTCATAAGTTGCTTCTGGATTTTGACTAGTCACTCTTTGATTCCCCCGAACTGTCATTAAAGACTGTAATAAGTTATCTTTCGTAATATGAAATCTCGTAAATAATTGATTTATATCGCCTTTTTCTTCAGAAAAAGCAAGTAATACATGTTCGATTGAAATGTAGTCATCCTGCAATTTCTCTGCTTCTTTCCCTGCTCTTACAAGCAGTTGTTGCAAAGCACCGGTTACATATAATTTCCCAGCCTCTGCTCCGCTTCCAGTTATAGAAGGCTTTTTCTTAATTAAACTTTCAGCGCCTTGCTTTAACGCTTCTATATCGACATTCATTTTTTGAAAAATACGTACTGCTAATCCGTCTTGCTGCTCTAATAACGTAAGCAATAGATGAACAGTATCTACTTCTTGATGATGATGAGATACCGCTAAAGACTGAGCACTCATAATCGCTTCCTGTGTTTTCGTTGTCATTTGATTTAAGTCCATCTTTACCGTCCTCCAAGTGTTTGACTTTCTTTGACCTTTGATTTGATTATACGCCAACTGACTTTTTTATACAATAATTTTGCTTATGTATTTCAAACTTATTATTGGAAAATGCAAAAAGTAACATTCATTTTCCTAATCAAAAAAGCCGCAATAACGATTGCGGCTTCTGTTACGGTTTTCTTTTATATGTCCACTGACGGTTATGATTTGTGTTCTCTGGAAACCGATCCCCGGCAGTTAATTTCACCATTTGTGGATCTTTCACCATACTTCCCGTTTCACCAATTTCTACATAAATTCCATCATTTGGCGCTTTTTGCCCTGAACGAAACCTGCGATTTTGTCCCATTTCCATTCTCCTTCCATGACGTCTTGCCTCATTAGTATATCCATTTTAAAAGAAAGCTTTTCTGTCATGTTTAGGAAACAAGTACTACCGTTTACTCATGCACATATATATAATTACACAAGATTAAGCAGGAATTATTGGCATATTTGTTGAAAAAAAGAAACCAACCTACTTTAGGCCAGTTTCAAAGGAGAGTCAAACATATACGAGAAGATTACATGTTCATTATAAGTCGCATCGGTCAAACAATGTAACCCTTTTCACAAATTGTACATAATGAAAGAAACATTGTTTGAACTTTCTAAAAAGTTGTTGACTTTCCCTAATTTCCAATGAGAAATAGTAGACACCACAGCGCTTCACGACGTAAGATGGATATATAGTGAAACTTTCATTTACAGTAGTTTCACCCAGTCTAACCTCTTATTTCTGCATATTAAAAACGGAAATACAGATAGAAACAAAAAAATTATTATAAGAGGTGAAATTATGAATAAACAACATTTAATCGCACTAGACCTAGACGGAACTTTATTAACAGACAACAAAATAATTTCTCCAAGAACTAAAAACACAATTGCAAAAGCAAAAGAACAAGGACATATTGTTGTTATTTCAACAGGGCGTCCATTCCGCGCTAGTTACGATTATTATAAAGAACTTAGCCTTAACACACCAATCGTAAACTTTAATGGCGCTTACGTGCATCACCCACTTGATTCAAGTTGGGGAACACATCACTCTCCTCTTGAACTTTCAACGGCGCAAGAAATCGTCCGAGCTTGCTTTGATTTCGGCGTAAAAAATGTATATGCCGAAGTCATGGATGATGTGTATGTCCGTGAAATTGATGAAGATAAAAAACATATTTTTGAATTCGGTTCTCCAAAGATTTTCACAGGAGATTTATTAAATATTTTAAACGACCATCCAACTTGCTTATTAATCGACGCACATGACGAGCATTCCGCTGCAATTCGTCAGCATTTAACAGATATGCACGCTGAAGTCATCGATCATAGAAAATGGGGTGCGCCTTGGCCAATTATTGAAATTGTAAAAAGCGGATTAAATAAAGCTGTCGGATTACAAAAAATTTCAGGTCATTACAATATTCCTAAAGAGCGAATTATCGCTTTTGGTGATGAAGATAACGACTTTGAAATGATCGAATTTGCTGGTCATGGCATCGCAATGGGGAATGCAATTCCTGAATTAAAATCACTCGCAAATCATACGACATTAACGAATGAAGAAGATGGGATCGCTCTATATTTAGAAGAGGTTCTTGGGTTGTAATCTAAAAATTCCCTGCTTATAGTTTCTCGCCAAACGCTCATACTATAATTAGACGCAAAAGTCAGCGCGTCAATTGTTTTCAGCTAAATAAAGGGGGTTTTTCGAATGGGTAAAAAGAACAAATCAAAACGTTTTATCCAGCAAGGAGCCGATTCTATTATGAAGCATGATGCAAGATTCCCGTACAGAGGTACATTAGCTGAGGCAGAAAAAGCAAGAAGTAACTCTTCATTTGGAGGGGTTTAAATGGGGAACTTACTATTCCAACAAGCTAGAGACGCTGTTGCAAGTGCCGTTTCTTGTTCAAGTGGCGCTGAACAACAGGAACTCGTTTATAGAGCAAAAAACTCTTTGCACTCTGCTTATGCAAACTCTTCAACTGCTGAAAAAGTTCAGCTACGTGAAATGCAGGAGCAATTGCAAAACATTACGAATTCGCATTAAAAAAGGAGGACCAGCTTTGGTCCTCTTTAATCTTTTCTAAACAATCCAAACACACCGACCGTTTGCAGTATATTTGTAAATGCACCTGGGTCTACTTGTTTAATAACCCTCTCTAATTCGTACAACTCATAACGAGTAATAACAATCATTAACATTTCTTTATTTTCATTTGTATAAGCACCTGTTGCCGGTATAGTTGTAATCCCTCTCACCAAGCGCGAGTGAATCGCCTTTCTTACATCTGCCCCATTCTTCGTAACAATTAACGCTGTAATCTTCACATGACGAGTATGAATCGCATCGATAATTCTCGTTGACACATATAAAGTCACCAACGTATATAACGCTTTCTCCCACCCATATACATAACCCGCAGCAATAATGATAATTGCATTAAAAAAGAAAAAATATGTGCCAACAGGTTTATCTTTTATCTTAGATAAAATCATAGCGATAATATCTAAACCACCTGTAGAAGCACCCCATTTTAACGCAATTCCTACTCCAATTGCAGAAATAATCCCACCAAAAATCGCATTCAATATAATATCATTCGAAACCGCTCGAACTGGGATGATTTCCAAAAACAATGTCATAAATACAACGCATAAAAAACTAAAAAACGTAAACGCCTTCCCAACCTTTTTCCACGCTAAAATAACGACAGGAATATTAAACAAACTAAACAATACTCCTGTAGATATATGAATAGATAAAAAGTCACCTAATATTTGTGATAATAATTGAGACAATCCAGCAAAACCACTCGCGTACACTTTCGCTGGTGTTAAAAATAAATTCATCCCAATCGCATTTAATAAACCCGCAATGATTACAACGACTAACTTCTTAATAAGTTCGGTATAATTCAGCTTCAAATCCATTTTCTAATCCACCTTTAGTATTCATGAATGCACCGCTATACATAGTCTTTACGAAAAAGGAAATGATAAACGTACAACGTTTAGAAATGGAGTTGATACATATGCCACATACGAGCGATAACGACAAAAAAGCACGCGATAATAATGCAAAGCGCACTCAAAAAAATGAACAAGAACAAAAAAATATTCAGCAAGGAAAACGTGCATATTCAAAAAAAACCGATCACCTTTGATTACATCGTACATCAACATTAATGTTGATGTACTTTTTTTACATTTCACAGGAAAAAAACATTAAAAATTCACTTCATGTTCACTTCTATATTCTACAATAGCGATAACATATTCGGATGAGGTGTTAGCATGAAAGGAAAAAGTATATTCATTATCACGGCACTAATAAGTATAATAATGCTATCTGCTTGCGGACAAAAAAATGACTCGGCCACAATCGCCACAACAACAAACTCAACCATTACAAAGAGCGATTTCGAAAAGCAATTAAAAGATCGCTACGGAAAAGACATGCTATATGAAATGGTAGCACAAGATGTTATCACTAAAAAATATAAAGTATCTGATGATGCGGTAGATAAAGAAGTAGAAAAAGCAAAAAATCAATATGGAGACCAATTTAAAGCAGCACTAGAAAATAATCGTTTAAAAGATGAAAAAGATTTCCAAGATCAAATTAGATTCAAACTCGCATTGAATGAAGCGATTAAACAAAGCGTTACAGAAAAAGATGTAAAAGACCGCTATAAACCAGAAATTAAAGCTAGTCACATTTTAGTAAGTGACGAAAATGAAGCAAAAGAAATAAAGAAAAAATTAGATACCGGCGCTTCATTTGAAGAGTTAGCAAAACAAGAATCTCAAGATTCATTATCAAAAGATAATGGTGGAGACCTCGGATACTTCGGACCAGGCAAAATGACACCTGAATTCGAAAAAGCTGCCTATAAGTTAAAACCCGGCCAAATTAGCAATCCCGTTAAATCACCAAACGGCTATCACATTATTAAACTAACTGATAAAAAAGATTTACAACCTTACGATGAAGTGAAAGACTCTATACGTAAAGACTTAGAGGAAGAGCGTATTGCTGATCCTTCCTTCGGTCAAAAGTTATTACAAGATGAGTTAAAAAAGGCGGATATTAAAATAAACGATAGTGATTTGAAAGATACATTTTCTCATCTTTTTGGGAAAGAGAACTAAAATAAAGCACAATCTTATTAAAAAAATAAGATTGTGCTTTTTAATCTTCCATCAATTTTTTCAATTTTTTCAATTTTTTCTTCAAGCTTTTATAATGCCAATTGATATGGTCTAACTCTATCTCTACTTCAATTAACGCATCTATTAAGTCTTCTTTAGATTGCTGAGAGTGTATCATATTTTCAAGCATTTTTTGAAAGCTTTCACTACTCTCATATATATCATATAGATCTACCGCTGCTATTTCACTTTCTTTTTCAGGAGATAATACGGAAAGACGTTTTATTAATTGTTCTAGTACATTCTCTTGCACTATCATACCTCCCTTTTCAGCCGATACTTATGCAGATTTCTTCAACATTTCAAAACTAACCACGGATACCACAACACCTCTTCTGCCTCAATTTCCCCATCATCAATTAAATGGATAATCTGCTTCGCATCTTCATACTTATCAACAAGTGATAAATCATTTAATTTCTTACCAAAATCCACTTGTAGATTGTTATGAATAAAAGAATAAAAATCATTGTTACTAAAGCCACATATATCAAATCCTAATATTTCATCGTTTTCAACATCCGCAGGTAATGCACTTTCGAGAAAATCATATATCGAAGCTTCAAAATCATTTTCGTCTCGCTCATTCATTAAGAAATCCGTCCGATACTCTTCTGAAAGATACAAACTAATAATCTCCAGATTTTCTATCCCCTTTAAATAATTTCGCTTAAAAAATCGGGCATCCTTTAAAGATTTAAAAGTATTCGGCCATGCAAACTTTTTTTCTCGTATTAATGTATCTAAAAAAGATTGTCCACTTTCATGTTCCTCTTTACCAATCTTCAATCTTGCATTTATCATCTGAGCAATAGGGTCATTTCCATTTGAATTACACCAAGGGAAAAACCAATAATCCGGAAAGGTAGGCCGAATCCCATTACATATCGTTAAAATCGTTTGTGATAGTCCCTCAATAATACAATCTTCATAGATAAGTTCCCTATCATAGGAAATTATGAGGTATCCAGCGTTATAATATTTCATTTACACACCTCTTTTCTTTTCCATTAAAAATAAATTCAAATTCTCTTTCATATAGATATAACTATCTATCCTTTCTATATTCTTTAAAATATCCCTCTTCCAACGATTCTCTTACTCCCCCTCTCAATTTTTGCTAAACGCAAAAAGAACTATCTCTTCCCTAATAATTTTAGAGAAAAGATAGTTCTTTTTTATTCACTTTATTTCTTAAAGTAAGTCCAACCTTCTTCTTGGTAAACTTTTTCTTCTTTCATCAACTTACCAAGTGCACGCTTAAATGCAGCTTTACTCATGTTGAAACGTTCTTTAATGTCTTCTGGGTGGCTCTTATCCCAAAACGGCATTGCTCCGCCTCGTTCTTCCATATATTCATAAACTACTGCAGCATCATCTTCCATTCCTTCTTCTTTACGAGGAAGCAGTGAAATGTTGATTGTACCGTCATCTTTCACATCAATAATACGACCTGTTACACGCTCACCAATTCGCACTTGCTCTTTTCTTTCAGTATGGTGTAAGAAAGCACGGAAATGTTCATCAGTTAGTATGAATGAACCAACTTGAAGTGAGCGATACACACGTCCATTTACGTTTTTATTACGCATAGATGGCGTTGCATCTACGATAATTTCTTGCATATCACTGTCTCTTGCCGGAAGAGCAATTAAACGATCACGATTCGTTAATTTTAATGTGCAATATAATTCGTCGCCTTCTTGAGGCCATACTGGCATATAAATCGGAAACTCATCAAGTGGAATTAGTATATCTTTTGATACACCAATATCAACAAACACACCTAAACTAGGAATAACTTCTACAACCTTTACCCAATTCCAATCATGCGTTGTAATAATTGGTTCCTTCATTGTTGCTGAAATACGATTTTGGTGATCAAGGTATAAGAATACATCAATTGTATCGCCTTCTGCAATTTCTCCAGCTAATTCGTTTTTATGCAGGAAGATTTCTTCCTCTTCGTTTCCAACCATATATCCGATTTCCGTTTCGCGTAAAACAGTTACCTGTTCAATCGATCCTAATTGCAAATACATATTTTTTAATTCCCTTCTCTATATATAAAGTTATCTTTTTTATCATTCCAAACAAAAGTTAATTATAACACGATTTTTCCTTTATTTGTCCAACTGCCCAAAATTCACTATAATTAAATAAAGACTTTATCTATAGGACTATATTACCCTACGGATGATCCGTCAAAACACTTAATTTGCAACACTCTATCTAATCGATGTATTTTCCGCTATACTTTAATATGTATATTACATAGCCTATTTAGGTGCATGAAAAGATAGAAATTTATTTGGAGGTGCTAACTATGGCAAAAGAGAGTTCTTTTGACATCGTTTCGAAAGTAGAATTACCTGAAGTAACAAACGCAATTAACATCGCATTAAAGGAAATCCAAAACCGATATGACTTTAAAGGTAGTAAAAGTGATATTAAATTAGAAAAAGAAGTACTTGTTTTAACTTCTGATGACGAGTTCAAATTAGACCAAGTAAAAGACGTTCTAATTGCTAAACTTGTAAAACGTAACGTTCCAATCAAAAACTTGGACTACGGAAAAGTTGAAGCTGCATCTGGTAACACTGTTCGCCAACGTGCAACTCTGCAACAAGGTATCGATAAAGATAACGCGAAAAAAATCAACAACATCATTAAAGAAATGAAATTAAAAGTGAAAACACAAGTTCAAGATGACCAAGTACGCGTAACAGCGAAAAGCCGTGATGACTTACAAGCAGTAATCGCAGCCGTTCGCAGCGTTGACTTACCAATCGACGTACAGTTCATTAACTACCGCTAAAAAGAAACCTCCTCTATTCAGAGGAGGTTTTATACTTATTACGAGCAACAATATATTGCTTTATCAAATGATTTTTCTGGAATATACACTTTATCATTTTCAATTTTGTATTTAATATTATTTCTCTTAAGAACCGCTGTATCAACAGAATGAACACTATCGCCCCACTGAACAAATTCCCCATCGTCACCGTTGGCCCAAAAATACAAACTTACGAATACGATAAGAAGACAAGAACATAGAGCGAACAACTTCTTTCTCCCCAAATATCTCACCTCATCTTAAACTGCAAACGGACTACTAAAAAGAAGAGTTACTCATTTCCGTTTCTTTTTAACCGCGATTAAAAAAGCAATAAATAATACATTCACACCAACTATTAAGGAGATAAATAACCAATTCACACCTGTTTCTTCGCTAACTTTATATACATTGGATTCTTCTCGCTTTAAAACGAGATAAAAATTCCCGTTTTCTTCTCTTATAATTTCGTCTTCTAACAATCCTCTTAGCTCTTGTTTTTCACCAATTGTACTTACAGGCAAGGAAACTTTTTGTGTTTCTTTCGTATTATTAATCGCTACTAGTGTTACTTCGCCTTTATACTTTCGTTTTAATATACTCATTCCATCTTTATCATATAGAAGTTCAAACGTACCACGTCGTAAAGATGGTCTCGTTTGTCTAAGTTCACCTAACTTCGTTATGTGCTGCATAAACTTTTCATCCGATTTAAAATCCATTAATCGTCTATTATCTGGAGCACCCCCTCCATCTAATGCGATTTCAGTTCCGTAATAAAAATTCGGTATACCTGGTGATGTTAATAAATATGTAAGAGCTAGTTTCAAACGAGATGGTGGATAATTCATATTCTCTTTTGCAATCCGGGCAAATCTTTTTGTATCTTGATTATCTAAAAATGTAACGGATTCCCCGTCTTTTTTACTCACATCATATAAAGCTTTCACCGATACATCAGCTTTGGAAAACGATTCTACTATTTTTTCGTTGTATTCACTATCTTCTTTTTTCATAATATGAAAATCTTTCTTTATCGCTTGCATATCTTTTTGCACGTCATCCCAGAAAGAACGCGACTTTTTTTCACTATGTATTACATAACTTCCATCTAAATCAACTTCTTTGATCCACCATTTCATCGAGTCGATGACTTGTTGTTCGTTTTCTCCAAGCGGAAATTGAAATACAACTTTCATTCCTTTTTGGTGAGCCTCATTTACAAGTTCTTTCACATCATTTTCTGTTCCGAAATGTTCATTTACTTTTTGAAAGTTTTGAACACCTAATCCATCATACTTTTCACTTTCAAAAAGCGGCGAAAGCATAATAGTAGTAAAACCCATTTCTTTTATGTAATCCAGTCTTTTTATAATCCCTCGTATATCTCCACCCTGATACCCCTCTAAATTTCCAACGTCTAACTGTTTGTCATTTTTCGGTTCTCCATTATTGAAGCGATCAATCATAATGGAATATATGACTTCATCTCGCCACTCTCTTTTTTCGTCTGCAAAAGTATGTATTGGTACAAACAAAACGACAGCTAAACAAAAACAAATGAATAGTTCCTTAGTCCATATTTTTTTCACACGCATCCCCCAAACTTCTAATTGTAAGAATATTATACCAATTATTAGAACAAATCGCATACGTTGATTTTATCCCTCCAAAATACCTAATGTTAGATTTTCTAACATCAACCAAAAAGTTTTCTGAATTTTTAGTTGATTTTTCTTTTTATTTCGAATATGATATGAAACATAACAAGTCGATGTTATTTTTTCTAACATCATAGGAGGAGAGAGAATGAATACGGGAGATACAGTTTTTATTTTTGTAACGACAGTAATGGTCATGTTGATGACACCAGGATTAGCACTTTTTTACGGGGGCATGGTTCGCAGTAAAAACGTACTCAGTACGACAATGCACAGTTATAGCGCAATGGCTATCGTTTCGATTCAATGGATTGTTATCGGTTATTCTTTATCATTCGGACCAGATTGGCACGGGCTTATTGGCAATCTCGATTGGTTCGGTCTAAATGGAGTTACCTACGCACCAAATCCAGACTACTCATCTACTATTCCTCACAATTTATTTATGATGTTCCAACTTATGTTCGCTATTTTAACTCCCGCTTTAATTTCAGGTGCATTCGCCGAAAGAATGCGATTTTCCGCCTTTCTTATTTTTATCCTTCTTTGGACAACAATCGTTTACAATCCTGTCGCTCATTGGGTGTGGGGCGTTGGTGGGTGGCTAAGAGAACTTGGTGCGTTAGACTTCGCTGGTGGTAATGTCGTTCATATCACATCTGGTGTTGCCGGTCTTGTATTAGCTATTTTCCTAGGAAAACGAAAAAACATAAGCGGTACCTCTCCCCATCATTTACCATTTACAATGCTAGGCGCAGGCTTACTCTGGTTCGGCTGGTTCGGTTTTAACGTCGGTAGTGCATTATCTTTAAATGACGTAGCTTTAACTGCATTTATTAATACAAATATAGCCGCTGCTGCTTCAGCTCTAACTTGGATGCTTTCTGAATGGTTCTTCCAATCAAAACCGACTGCGATGGGAGCTGCTTGCGGGGTTGTTTCTGGTTTAGTCGCAATTACGCCAGCTTGCGGATTTGTTACACCTTCCTCCGCTCTTCTTATCGGAGCAATTGGCGGCATATTATGTTTCGGTGCTGTCTTCTTCTTAAAAAACAAATTCGGGTACGACGATACACTTGATGCATTTGGATGCCACGGCATCGGAGGAACTTGGGGCGGTATTGCAACCGGACTTTTCGCAACAACTTCTATAAATAGCGATGGCGCTAACGGATTATTTTACGGAAACGCAGCTCTCCTTTTCAAACAACTTATAGCAATCGGAGCAACATATGCATTCACGATCATAATGACGTACGCCATTATTAAGGCTATTAACTTCTTCCTTCCTGTTCGCGTCGATGAGCACGAAGAACAAATGGGGCTTGATATTTCGATGCATGGGGAGAAAGCTTATGAGTATGTAGAAAAATCCGCAAATTAAAACGAAAAAGGTGTACTCCGTTCTAACACGGGGTACACCTTTTTCGTATATTCATAACGATACAATTATCCCAAACTATTGGTATATAAATATATTTATCTATCTATTCATATAAACATCTTACCTTTTCATTAGTGCATTTAAAACGAGTTGTACCGCAACCGCATCATCTAAATAGCCGATTGGAAATATATAATCTGGAATTACATCGACCGATAATATAAAGTAAATCAGCGCACTTCCCATTAAAGCAAGTTCTGCAGTCGTTCCCTTCTTCTTCGTAAATCTCTCGTACAATTCCTTCAAATCATTAATAAACGGGCCAATACTGCTTACCTTTTGAATCTTCTCAGTAAATCCCTTTTCAATCGTTTCTTTTCCTTCTTCTGTTTGCGAATATTGTTCGTAATTAGCCAATTGTTGCTCTACATTCGCGATACTAAACTTTTGATCATATAACTGTGAAGATTCAAGTAAATGTTCAATGTTATTAATGGATACTTGAATATCGGATTGTTCTTCCTGCTTTGTTTCAATAGAATAACCTGCCGCCACAAATAAATCTGCAATCGGAATACCAAGGCAATCTGCAAACTTTTGCAAATGCTTCGGATTTGCTTTTCGCTTCCCATTTATAATCATTGAAATAGTAGCAGTATCAATTCCAGTAAGCGCACTCAGTTTTCGCATTGACAAAGACTTTTCCTTCAGTAATTCTTTTAATAACAACCCAAGTTTACTTCTTTCAGTTCCTTCAGACATATTCCATTCCCCTCTATTCATGAGAATAATCATAGTTGACACATGCAAGATAACTACAACTTCTATACAATCATATTAACAAATTTTTTTGCCGAGTTACAAGGTATGAGTTCGTAATATATGTTTACATTTTGCAAACACATATTACGAACTCATACAATAAAGCCATCTCAAAAAATCGAAATTTTTCAAGACAGCTTCTTCTGCAAATTTTAATAGCACAACTTATTGCAACAATTTTCTCAATAAAAAAAATATGCAACTACAAACAATATAAGAACTAATAAAAATGAAAAACGCAACTAGAAATGAATGGTGCAAGGAAAAAGTTAGTACTGTTAATAACGAAGACAAAAAGAATATATCTAATAAAATAAAATATCCTGAACTTAAAACACTTTCTACTAATTGTAATTCAGCCTCAAGCTCAGAGTACTTCAATCTTTTATAAAGCAATCTCACTTTCTCTCACCTTCTATTCATCTGATGTTAAAACTATCATCCCTTTCTCTTTCTATAAAGTGCAGCTTTAATCAGTTGGGTTTTGTTCATCCCCGCTGATTATCAGCCCGCAAATAGCGGGATAAATCAATCAAGAAATGCAGCAAATGCAATAATTAATAGTAATGTTCCACTGATCAATGTTCCAAATTGCCCTAAAGTAAATTTTCCAATGCGAACGTGAGCTATCTTTCTCCCTAATGCAACTCCGCCCCAAACTGTTATGAAACTACCAATCGCCGCAGCAACACACATTGCTATCGGATTCAAACCGAATAAACCAGCACCTAATCCGTTCGTTAATGCATTAGCAGACAGGCCAATACCAAGAAAGATAGATTCTACAAATCCAATCCCTCCAGATTCACCTATATTTTTCGTTAAACCATTTATTTCCGTGGATGCTATTTTCCCTTCCACTCCTTCAGCTTCCACCTTACGAGGAATTGCTAATAATACAATCCGAAGACCAATGACAACTAATAAGAAAGAACCAATGACTACTGGCATAATCCCAGGCAAAATTTTTGAAAGCCATAATCCAAAATAAATCCCGGCTACACTAAACAAAAAGCAAATAACCGAAATGATAAGATTAGAAAAATGGCTAATTCGTATGTTGCGAATTCCATAAGAAATTCCTACCCCTAAGTTATCGATACTTGATGAAAACGTTAGTGCTAATATCATCATCCATGCCGCCATTTAATTCTTTCACTCCTTCATGAACTTTTATATTACTGAACATTCCGAAAACTATTCTGACACACATAGGAATATGAATAAGGGAGATAAAACTCCCTATATCCCTTCCATTTCGCGCCCCTCTCTTAAAAGCGAGGAAGCGTGAACCATTTCATAATATTCATACGGTTTTCTTTTCCTTTTTCACGAACCGAGTGGAAAATTTCACAAGTGAATGAACCCATTTTCGTAGCAACTTCTTTTTGCATCGCTTTATTTTCCGATGCTGCTTTTACACTTAAATCTAATGCCTGTTCAAAGTGCTCTAACGCTTTTTCCAAATGATAATCTACATCTTTTTCTACAGCTTTATGCATCATATTTAATCTCCTCCACTTCATCTTGCGCTTGTTCAGCTGCTGCTTCTATCACTTCTTGCTCATCTGTAATGTCATCTTCCATATAAGAAAGCTCTTTCTCAAACTGCTTCTGCATTCTATCCATTTTCGCTTCCACAATAATATCTTCCACTTCTTCTTTAATTGTTTCAAAAGTAGACTTCACACCTCTTGCACCTGATTCAACAAGCGGACGAAGTGTATTTCTTACGACAGGTAATAAAGCGGCACTCGCTAATGCTAAAGTAGATCCAATAACAACTTTTCGTATCATTTTCATTGCTCCTTTACACTGTTTTTAATAATGCAGATTCAGAAACTACCGGTTTTACTAAATCAGTATTCTTATATGAAACTAAATTAATAATAGGTTTCGAGATTTGAGACACTGTGCCCGCCACAAGAAGAACAGGTATCCATTGCGTGAGTGTTAACGGAACGGTATGGAATATACGAGCTAACGGCGGTACATATATAGCTGATAGTAATACGAGCCAAGACGTTCCTAACGCTGTAATAAAGAAACGATCTTTTGACCAATCACGCATTGTTTCTTCTGATCCCTCTTGTCTCCAAGAGAAAGTTTGAATGAGCTGTCCGGCAACTAAAGCCGCAAATGCTGATGTTTGTGCTACTGGAAGTGGCACTCCAGCCGCTAAACTAATACCAAATACAGCGAGCGAGCCTACCCCAAGCAATACTCCTCTTGTCACAACTTTTTTGTACAAATCTTTATCAACAATATCCTGGCGTTTCGTTTGCTTCGTTTTGTTTCCAGGGTTTACAGCTAAAATCATTGCTGGTAAAGCATCGGTAATAAGATTCATTAATAAAATTTGAATTGGCACTAACGGAATCGGCATTCCTGCAATAACAGCAGCACTAGTCACTAACACTTCCGCTAAATTCCCCGTTAACAAACAACCAACTGCTTTACGAATATTTCCGATGATCGTTCTACCTTCTTTTACCCCTTCAACAATTGAACCGAAGTGATCCTTCTTCAAAATCAAATCAGCAGCTTCTTTCGTAACTTCTGTTCCGGTTTGCCCCATCGCAATACCGATATTCGCCTTTTTTATAGCCGGTGTATCATTTACACCATCTCCAGTCATCGCGACAATTTGACCATCAGCTTGGAAGGCAGTTACAATTCGTAATTTATGAGCCGGAGTCACACGAGCAAAAACAGATGTACTTTTCACAACTTCTTTTAATTCCTCATCTGCCATGTTATCAATTTCTAATCCCGTTAAAACACGATCTTCACGGTTCCAAATTCCAGTTTGTTTCGCAATCGAAATCGCCGTAGTCGGATGATCTCCCGTAATCATTACTGGCTTCACACCTAACTCAATCGCTTCACGAATACTCTCTTCCACTTCAGGTTTTGGCGGATCAATCATACCGACTAATCCAACAAAAGTAAGATCATCACTTTCGCCATTGCTGTATGCGAAACCTAATACTCGTAATGCCTGTTTCGCAAACTCTTCATTTTGTTGTAAAATAACTTCTTTTTGCTTATCACATAACGGATATATTTGACCGTTATCTTGATACCATTTACAACGAGTAAGAATTGCCTCTACAGAACCTTTCGAGAACTTATATAACCCTTCAGCGTTACTCTCTTTACAAACAACACTCATAATTTTTGTCTCTGAATCAAAGGGTTCTTCATGATGGCGTTCAAATGACGCCATATCTTCATGTAATGCACCCGCTTTAAAAGCTAAACTTAATAAAGCTCCCTCAGTCGGATCACCTTTCACAATCCATAGGTCATCTTCCTGCTCTAATTTACTATTGTTACAAAGGACACCAATTTGAAGAATACGAGATAAATCCGGATTTTCTAGTGGCATACTTTCCGTTTCATAATAAGTATCCTCTTCTATATCCGCATCTACAGCAGCAGCAACTTTAGATGAAGTTACATCAGCAATCGCCCCTACTGGTTCATACCCATCACCCGTTACACTCCATAAACGATTCGGCGTAGCAATTACTTTAACCGTCATTTCATTTTTCGTAAGAGTTCCCGTTTTATCAGAACAAATTACCGTCGTTCTACCGAGCGTTTCTAAACTCGAAAGCTTTCGAACGAGTGCATTTTGCTTTTGCATACGGAATATACCCGCACTTAAAGCAATTGTGATCATAATTGGCAACCCTTCTGGAACAGCAGAGGCAGTAAGAGCAACCGACGTCGTGATCATTTGCGTAATTGGCAGTCCCCTTAGTAGCCCCGCCATAAGTACAAGACCACCAGCTACAAATGCTCCTTTAATAAATGTTTTACTAATAGATGTCACCTTTTGCTGCAATGGCGTGGGCTCTGTTTCCTCCCCTTTCATTAAGGAAATCATATAGCCCATCTCTGTACGCATACCTGTTTCTACTACAATCGCTACCGCTTTACCGCGCGTTACAGACGTCCCCATAAAGAGCATATTGTTTCGTTCTGCTAACGAACATTCTTCTAGCATAGCGTCCGCTTTCTTTTCAACTGGAAGTGACTCTCCCGTTAACATCGCTTCGTTAATTTCTAAGTTCCAAGAGTTAACAACGCGAAGATCAGCAGGTACGCGGTCTCCCGCTTCCAGGCAGACAATATCTCCAGGAACGAGTTCACTACTTGATATTTCTATTTCTGCTTCTTCTCGTATTACTTTACAAACAGGAGCTCGGAATTGATTTAAAGCCTCAACTACCTTTTCCGCCTTCCGCCCTTGAAGCGTCCCAATTATTGCATTTACAACGAGAATTGTCCCCATCGCTAATCCATCGAACCAACCACCAGATATAACAGATAATCCGGCTGCTCCGAGTAAAATAAGCGATGTAAATTCTTTAAATTGACCCATAAACGATACAATCCAAGGAACTGACGGTTTCGGTTCAATTTGGTTCATCCCATATTCTTCTTTTCGCATATTCACTTGTGCATCACTTAATCCATATTGCTTCTCGACTTGTAATCTATTCATCACTTTTTCCTGATTAAATGTATACCACGGAATTTGATCTTGTTTAGCAGGCATCACTTTTGGCTGAGAAGAATCCATTTTCGACAATTCTCCATAGGAAAATATCTTCTCACTCATTCTTTTCGCCCTAGATAAGAACGTTAACGATAAAGCATTTGCAAATAAGGCGATTACAGGTGCTGTGAATATAGACCAAACTGCTAACATCTCTCCCACCACATTCCACACTTTCGCTGCGCGGAAATGCTCATTCACCAACTTATTGATTCGGTTTGCATACGCTGTAGATTGTGGGATATTTTTTATTTCTTCAAACGGTATAGACGGAAAATCATTATTATGATCCGATGCAAATAATACCTCTTCTCCACTTGAGCGAAGCAATTTCACCCGTTTGGCCGCATCCCCCTGCTGCCAGCTATCATCCACGCCATAATGAGAAAGAATGTTACGATTTACATGTAAACTATTTTGCAAAACGCCTATACTCCACTTATTTTCACGTAATCCATTTACTACTTCTTTGAATTCAGGAATAATAGTAACCTTCGATCCAACTAATAGACCGAGGCATTTTTTATTTTTAGCGACGAACTGCACTTGAAAACCTTCTTTTTCAAGTCTCTTCACTTCCAGCTCATACGCACTTATATCTACACCATTTCGCTCGGCAAATTCTTTACTTCCGAAAAAGGAAGTTATCCCTTGGATTTCACCTTTTATCCCTTCATTCTCTATTTGAACTTCAAACGCTCTTCTTAACGTCCTTCCAGTTTGCGCCGCCCGTTGCATAACTTCTTCTTTCCATACATGCTCACTTTTCTCAATAAGAGAAGCGGCTGTACACCAAACTTGCCCTTCATTTTCATCTTGTGAAATACAACTCATCCCCTCTGCTGAGGACTGGAATATACGAGATGTATCATCCAATACTATCGTTTTTGTTCGAGACAACTGTGATAACGACCCACCACTTGGAATGACATATCCTCTTTCTCTTGCAACGAGGTCACCTTGTCGCCACGCATATTCTGCCGATGAGACAGCTGGTTTCGGATTAGCCGCTAATAAAACTGCCATTCCGCGTAAAGGATTTCTAGTGAAAGCCCAAGTTGCTCCACCAAAAATCATTCCCCATTTTGATTGTTTTTCACTATACGCTTTAATCTCTGGAGAAAGGAGATTTTCTTTATACGCTTCATTTTCTTCGTTTATGTTTGCCTGACTACGCTTCCAGTTTAAGTAGTTTAATAGACTAAGACCAGCAAGCACGACAATATTCTCCCGTGCGAGCGCAAGTGCAAGTGTTCCTACACCAAGCACAAAATCAGAATTCACCTTTTTGCTAGCAACCATTTTTTTGAATCCTCGCTTCAGGAACGGATAACCCGTCACAACAGATAAAGCTCCAGATACATAAAAAAGACCAGGACTTCTAGCTAAGGCAGATCTACCCATAAATAATTGTTTTATGCCGAAAGCACCTAACCCAACAACCGAAAGTGCTAACGGTAACGGCACACCTTCATCCTTTTTACTATGAGCAGTGTCATTATTACGAGAAACTACACTAGATGAATAATCTATTAATTCCTTCTTTTCTTCACTGCTATTTGTACTAGTTTTCTTTCGCTTGGTCACTTGTTCTTCTATAAGTTGAATTATTTTGCAAATGTTATGTAGAGAGGTCTTGTTGATATCGTAAGTAATAAGGGCTCTTCCTGTAGAAATTGAGGGACTTACTTGATAAATACCTTCCGCTTGACTAAATCGGTCTAATATCAAGTTCGCCATGTTCTTGTTGTGTTTTAACTTATAAATTTCAATTCGAATTCTTCCAGGTAATGATCGTATAAATCTCGTTTTTAATGATTTACTTTGCATTCCCATCCTCCTTATCGTCTTGAAGGAAGTAAAAAGCTGTATTACTCATGTAGTACTTAAGGACTGACGGGCAAATTTTCATAATCTATATTTTGCTCAGAATGATACGCATTTACACGAGAAACCCATTTTTCCTGGAATTTAGAAATTGTATTTGGAACAGCTTCGACCGCTCCTATAATTGGTGATACTGTTTTCACAGCTACTTTACGTGCCGCTTCTTTCACTTTCGGCAAAGCCTCTTCCATTTCCGAACCCGTACTTTGAATTTGTTCTTTCGCACCAAGAAAGGCTGATACTGTTTTTACTGCAAGCTTTCGCAATCCCTTTCTCGCTTTTGGTGATGCCAATATAACCGCAGCTACCCCAACCGCTATACCGATTGGAGATTTCATAAATCGAAACATATTCATTTCTCCTCACTTAAATTTATTTCGAATCCTTGAATGAAACAACTCATATACAATTAAGTAACCTTGTAAATCATTTAATCACATCCTTATTTTGTAAAAAGTATATAAAGAGTATATATTTTTGTTTGTATCATTTCAACAATTTATTAGTTTTTTGTAAATTTTATGTTAATTCAGAAAACAACTTTGTAAATACTCCTATTTCTATGTAGTGGTATAAGTAATATATTCCATATTCTTTTCTTACTCAATTGTTGAGGTTTTGTTGAGAATTCATTTTGTATTTTTACAAATTACAAACTAGGACATGCACTTTTATGAAACAAATTTTATATACTATAAAAAATGCCTCAGGGAGTGATTTTTATGAGCTTATCCTATTGGAAATACGCTATTCTTAATCATATCACTGCAAACTTTCGTACCTTCTTATTCAATATCATTGTCGCTATTTTAGGTGAAATCGCACTCTTTCTTGTCCTCAGCGTTATCCCAAAAAGATTTCATAAATTTTTTGCATAAAAAAGCCTGAGTTCCTATCTACTGTAGAACTCAGGCCACTTAGCTTTATTAAATATAGGGGACTTGTTACATAAGTGTTTATATTTACGTCTTAAAATACCCCATCTGGTATTAGAGGGAATATATCAGCGATTCTTTCAATATATCGACGTTTCGACACAACATATCGATTTACCAACAAATTCCGACATGATGAAACCGAAAAATACCCCGGCGTAACTTACGAATCACCGTACTTTCTTTTATTCGTACTTAAGATAATAAGAAATGCCACAGCTATTACAGCTAAAAAGCGAACCGGATTAAACGGTGTTCCTATCGTTTCATTAAAACGATGATAAATAAAAAGGATCATCTCAAGTACCATTAGCCCCCTCATAATTTGAAACGCCTCAGCCATCGCTTTGTTTTTTATAAACGCAGCGCGCTCATCACCTTGTTTCCCAATTGCTATAAACATTTTTATAATAGCAAACACTACAAATAAAAAGACGACCGAAACCCGGTCGTCTTTTTCACTTTATTTCGGAGCATTCCCTACATATTGCGTAATATCAACATTTAACGCCCCAGCTAAACGCATACCGTACTCTTGATCTGCACGGAAGAAATTACAAACAGCTAATAATTTCGTGCGCTCATTTACGTCCTTTAAGTCATTTGTTAAGTTCGCAATTAAGTTGTCTTGTTCTTCTTTAGAGAATGAACGGTAACGCTCACCTGCTTGTTTGAAATCATTTGGTTTCTCAATTTTTTCACGAGATACATAGCCTTCTACTTTCATAGTTGAATCGCGGTAAGCTTTGTCTTCAACCGGATTTTCAGTATGGCGACTTGGTTCGTAGTTTATTGTAGATGGGTTTTGATTTATTTGCATCGCACCATCACGTTGTTGGTTATGAACAGCTGCGTATGGGCAGTTTACAGGTATTTGTAAGTAGTTTGCACCAAGGCGATAACGCTGTGTATCTGGGTAAGAGAATAAACGACCTTGTAATAATTTATCTTCCGATGGTTCAATACCATTTACAGTTGCACTTGGAGAGAACGCCACTTGTTCTACTTCTGCGAAGAAGTTTTTCGGGTTACGGTTTAACGTCATTGTCCCTACTTCGATTAATGGGAAACGATCTTCTGGCCATACTTTCGTTGGATCTAATGGATCGAAATCTAAAGAATCCGTTTCTTCTAGTTGCATCACTTGTACGTGTAAATCCCATTCTGGGTGGTTTCCTTTTTCGATCGCATCGAACAAGTCACGAGTTGCATGGTTGAAGTCTTTCCCTTGTACTTCTTGCACTTCTTTTGCACTTAAGTTACGCACACCTTGCTGTGGTTTCCAGTGATATTTAATGTAAACGATTTTACCTTCTGCATTAATCCATTTAAATGAATGGACGCCGAAACCTTCCATTTCACGGTAGTTTGCTGGTGTACCATAATCAGAAAATACCCATGTCATCATATGTGTTGATTCTGGAGTTAACGTCATGAAATCCCAGTAACGATCTGGAGTTTGAATATTTGTATCAGGTGCTGGTTTTAAAGAATGCACCATGTCTGGGAATTTAATTGCATCACGAATGAAGAAAACTGGCAAATGATTACCTACGATATCGTAGTTTCCTTCTTCTGTATAAAATTTAACAGCGAACCCTCGTGGATCACGCGCTGTTTCCGGAGAACCTTGACCATGAATAACCGTTGAGAAACGAACGAATACAGGTGTTTCAGTTCCTTCATTTTGTAAAAACGCTGCTTTCGTATATTGCTTCATGCTGTTTTTCGTTACGAATACACCATGAGCACCTGCACCACGTGCATGCACAACGCGCTCTGGAATACGTTCACGATCAAAGTGAGCCAGTTTTTCTACTAAATGATAGTCTTCTAACAATACCGGTCCACGGCGACCAGCTGTACGAGAATTTTGGTTATCTCCAACCGGAGCACCTTGGTTTGTTGTTAAGCGATTATTTGGATTCATCTAGGGGGATCCTCCTCTTTCTTTCGTAGTAATTATTATTTATTTAAAATTATTATAAATTAATTATTATTCAAAACTAAATCCTTGTCAACTATTTCCTTCATTTTTTTGGAAACAATTTCAGCTAAGCAATCAATAAATACAGATTGTGAATTAGGCATATTTGGTCTAAAATATGCGGCATTTAATTCATCAGTTACAACTTTACATTCATAATCGTTGTCATATAAAACTTCTAAATGCTCTGCCACAAAGCCAACTGGACAATATACGAAAGACTCATAACCATGTTCTTCATATAAATCTCTCGTTAAATCTTGCACATCTGGCCCAATCCATGGATCTGGTGTATTTCCAGCGCTTTGCCAACCCGTTGTATAATGCTTTATACCGGCTTCTGCCGCAATTAAATCCGCTGTCTGCTGTAATTGCTCTACGTAAGGATCACCTGCTGCAATAATTTTTTCTGGCAAACTATGCGCCGAAAAAATCACGACTGCTTTCTCTTTATCTGCAATAGTAGTAAACGTTTCTTTTATTTGATTTGCCCAATACGAAATAAACTTCGGTTCATCGTACCATTGCTCAATCGGTTCAATAACAGGCCCACCTATTTCTTTTGATAGGCGAATTGCACGGTCATTATACGCTTGAATGCTAAATGTAGAATAGTGCGGTGCTAATACGATACTAATCGCCTGCTCAATTCCATCTTTCTTCATCTCTTCTACTGCATCTTCAATAAACGGAGTAATATGTTTTAAACCTAAGTAACAAACAAATTCATACTCTGTATACATTTTATTCAATGAATCTGTTAATTTATGCGCTTGCTCTTTCGTAATTTTTGCAAGTGGTGAAATTCCGCCAATCGCTTTATAGCGCCCTACTAAATCTTGAAGCGCTTCTTCAGACGGCTTACGCCCATGACGAATATGAGTATAATACGCCTCTACATCATCTAATGACTCCGGCGTTCCATACGCCATTACGAGTAAACCTATTTTTTTCTTTTTCATCTATATAACACCTCAACTTCGCAAATGAGAATCTTTTTCAAGAACATTTGTTTCCAATTATAACAAGTAATAATAAGTACGTCAAAATAATTATTCTAAATAAGTATTATTTCTAATATGATTTTGAATTTTATATGACAATTCATTTAATATTATTTGTCATATTTTTGTATCCTTCTTAATTACTGTGGAACTTCACAACACCTTAAAAAAATCTCAATATTCTGGTTATATTTCCTCAAAATTTGTACTTTACTATTTATCTTAGAAAAGAAAACAGAATTCCGTCGAATTCTAATTAAAGAAGCATATAAGGAGGATTTAAAATGACACAACCTTTTATAAAAAAAGCAGTATTGATTTCTACACTTTCCATGAGTACGATCCTATCCACGACACTTCCATTTAACGTTTTAGCTGCACCCACCCCAGCAATACAAATGCAACAAGAAAAACTCACTGACGAGGTTATTAAACTTTCGTTCGAGGAAAATCTAAATGATAGTTCCGCGTCCAATCACATCATTTCGTATAAAAATGGTAATCCTTTATTTACAGATGGACGCATAAATAAGGCTCTCAAGTTTAAAGCAATATCACAAAAAACCGCTTCTTATATCGACTTAGGAGACACTTCGCAATTAAAATTTGGAGAAAGTACAGATTTCACAGTAGCCTTTTGGGTAAAATCTTCCGGGGTAAATGCTGATCCAGCTATCATTTCAAATAAAGATTGGAATAGTGGCGGAAACTTAGGGTGGTTTATTGGGTTAAAGGACAAGGCCCTCCTTTGGAATTTCAAAACTTCTGGTAGCTCTCGCATAGATGCCTCTATTCCAAATATCGCTGATAACGTTTGGCATCACATTACGATTTCTCATGACCGCGATGGATATGCAACTATTTATAAAGACGGAAAACTAGAACAACAAATTGATATTAGTAAAACGAAAGGTACAATCGATACAAATTACACAACAAAAATTGGAGTTGATGGCAAAGGAACTTTATTTGGAAACAACTTTGACGCAACACTAGATGAAGTATCTATTCTAAGAAAAGCAGTAACAGCTGCAGATGTTCAAAAGATGTATCAATCCGCTCCACCAATTGCTGTTACTGACATCTCCATTGATCAACCAACCCTTCATTTAAATATTGATGGTTACACCTATTTACAATCCAATATCCAGCCTTCCGATGCAACAAATAAAAAAGTTACTTGGACAAGTAGTGATAAAAGCATCGCAGACATTGAAGCGACAGATGAAAGAGTCAAAGTAATTGGAAAAGGCATTGGAAAAACGACAATTCAAGCCATTTCTGAAGATGGAAAAATTGACGAACAAGACATGCTTCCTCTTCAAGAGCGGCTAAAACAATCTACAAACTACCCATACAAACATGTCTTTATTATCGGGTTAGATGGAGCCGGTATCGCTGTTAAAGATGCTACTGCTCCTAATATTAAAAATTTTATCGCTAACGGTGCCAGCACTTATAATGCGCAAGCTCTTTCACCAACGATTAGCGCTCAAAACTGGGGTGGCATCATACATGGTGTAACACCTGATAAAACCAAACTTGATAATACAGTCGCAGGGTCAGTAGCATTCCCTGAAAACTCACCTTATCCATCCTTTATGAAAGTACTAAAACAAGAACGACCATACGCAAAAATAGCCTCATTCGCTGGATGAAGTCCGATTAATAAAGGGATTATCGAACAATCTGTAGGCGCTCACTTAGAGTCTGTCCCGGATGACCAATTAGCACCAAAAATCTCAAATTACATTAAAACCGAAGGAAAAGATACTGCGATCACATTCATTCATTTTGACGATATTGATGGTGCTGGGCATTCTAAAGGCTACGGTAGCCCCGCATATATGCAACAAATTGAAAAAACAGATAAAAATGTAGGGGTTGTATTAGATGCAATTCGTGACGCTGGTTTATTAGAAGATAGCCTCATTATTATGACAACGGACCACGGAGGAAAAGGATATGGACATGGCGGAGAATCTCCTGAAGAAAAGACAATTTTTTGGGCGGCAAACGGCCCTGGAATTCTAGTAAAATCCTCTATTACAACTTCTATGACGAATATGGATACAGCGGCAGTTGTAGCACAAGCACTGCGCTCGAATAAACCTATGACTTGGGACGCAAAAACACCTGAGAAATTACTTGAAACGTTCCCTACTAACCTTACACTTAATCAATCCGAACACTCTTTAAAAGAAAGAGAAACCTTTGAACTTGTTGCGAAGATTACCCCAAACGTTACAAATAAAAAGTTAATTTGGAAAAGCGATAATCCAAATGTAGCAACAATACAAGCAACGGATGAAAAAGCAAGTATCCATGCTGTACAAACTGGCACTACAACTATCACTGCAACAACTGCTACTGGCGAATATGTAGCAACATGTAAAGTAACTGTCGAACCAAATCACGTGCCCGTTACAGGTATCAAAGTAGACGAGCGATCTTTTGAGCTAAATCAAGGAGATGAAAAACTTGTATCTGCCTCCGTTCTTCCTGAAAATGCAACAAATCAAAAGATAGTTTGGAAAAGTAGTGACACAAACATCATTGCCCTGGAAACCCAAAATGATACAACTCATGTGAAAGCTTTAAAACCCGGACGTGTTGTCTTAACCGCAACAACAGATGATGGAAAATACAATAGATATGTTTATATTCAAGTGAAATAGAAAAAAAGGCGGCTTACACAACATGCAAGCCGCCTCTTACTATTCCTTAATATTTACCCCATATTCTTTAAACCAAACATGAATTTGTGCCAAATGAGCTAAAAGCTGAGGCCCAGTCATTAATTGACCGAACCAAGGTTTTTGAAATGCACTACCGCCAGACTCAATTAATCCACTAAGCTGCTCTTTATCGAATAGTTCGTGTAAAATTGATCCTTTATCCGTTAATAAATCTTGTAGCCATACTCTTACTGCTTTCGTATAGTATGGATTATGCGTTTTAGGATACGGACTTTTCTTTCTATACAATATATCATTTGGAAGTAATCCTTCTAACGCCTTACGCAATAGACCTTTTTCGCGGTTTTTATACATTTTCATTTCCCAAGGAATATTCCACGCATATTCGACAAGTCGGTGGTCCGCAAATGGAACGCGTACTTCTAAGCTTGCCCCCATACTCATACGGTCTTTTCTGTCTAATAACGTTGTCATAAACCAAACCATGTTCAAATAAAATAATTGTCGTCTCTTTGCTTCTAGCGGGCTTTCTCCCTCTAAAATCGGAACTTCTTGAATGGATTCCTCATAGCGCCTTTGCACATATTGTTGTAAATTTAATTTATTTCTCCATTCTTTCTTTAAAAGTTGTTCGCGCGCCTCTGTAGACCGCATCCATGGAAATGCACTTGATTGTAAATCATCTTCTCTATAAAACCACGGATAGCCACCAAATATTTCATCTGCACATTCTCCAGATAAACCGACGACAAAATCTTGTTTTATTTCACGGCAAAACCATAATAATGAAGAATCAATATCTGCCATACCTGGCAAATCACGAACGAGCACTGCTTCTGTTAAATACTGTGCTAGTTGCTCATTTGAAATGACACAACGGTGGTGAATTGTTTGAAATGTCTCAGTCATTAAGTTAATAAATGGAGCGTCTGAATTGGGCTGAAATGCATTCGCTTTAAAGTATTTTTCGTTATCTTCGTAGTCAATAGAATACGTGTGCAATTGACCTTTCCCTGATCTTTCATATTCTTTTGCGGCAATTGCTGTTATTGCACTTGAATCTACACCGCCCGATAAAAATGTGCATAACGGTACGTCAGAAACTAATTGTCTTGTAATCGCATCTTGTAATAAAAAACGTGTCTTTTCTACGGTTTCTTCAAATGAATCTTCATGTTTTTTGCTTTCTACATTCCAATATCTCCATATACATAAACCGTTCTTTGAAAATGTCATCGCATGACCTGGACGCAATTCTTTAATACCAGCATAAATACCGTGACCAGGCGTTCGAGATGGTCCAAGACCGAATATTTCTGATAATCCTTCTAACGTTACTTCCGCCTTCACCTCTGGATGCGCCAGTATCGCTTTTAACTCTGAACCAAATAATAATCGTCCACTATCATATTTATAAAAAAGCGGTTTTACACCTAATCGATCTCTTGCAATAAACACTTGTTCTTTCTGTTCATTCCATACTGCAAACGCATATATACCGTTTAAATGATCGACACATTCTTCTTTCCATTCGATATAAGAAGCTAATAATACTTCCGTATCAGAATGACCCTTGAATGTGTACCCTCTTCTTAACAACTCCTTCCGAATGTCTTCTGTATTATACAGTTCGCCGTTATAGCAAATGGCATAATTCGTTTCATCTTTTAAACAAGTCATCGGCTGTTTACCACCTTCAGGATCTACAACGATTAACCGTTTATGCCCAAATGCGACATTTCCTTTTATCCAAACTTTATTATCATCTGGACCACGTTTCGCTAGCGTTTCCGCCATTTTCGTCACAACGTCCCTTTCCCCTTCTAATGAGCGCTTATAATCCACCCATCCTGTAATCCCGCACATAAGAATCATCCTTCCTAATCTAATATCTGTTTCTGAACGTGCAGTAATCCCCACCCTATGAGTGCGGATACATAAAAACAACAAACTTGACGATAACTAACTATTCATATATGGAATAGCAGTTTCACAGTGTAAAGCGTGTTTTATTGTATGCCCACCTCTCTTTAGGTGTGTCTAGTTATAAAGAACGTACGAACTGTCCATAACAAGAATAACTATTTCTATAAAAGGAGAAATGAACTATGGTACAACGCAAACATATTTTGTATAACCAGCCGCGCGCTCATACAGTCGGTAATGTAGAATATATAAACAATGAGTGGGTATTCTTTGATGATGAAAATGATGAAGCATTTTTATTAGAAGATATTATCCAAGATGGATTTGAACTTTTGTATAACAACAATTGGCTACCAGCCCGTTTCTATGAACAAGATGTATTACAAATCGCCAACGAACAGCACCATTTGCAAAATGGGGAAATGATACGAATTCGAAAAAAATTACTTCTTAGCTATAATGAATGGCTTGAGGAGTTACCTGACTCTGTCTTTACATTATTAACTGAGGCATTACAATCACTTCATTACTCTTTATATGATTGCATGTATTGTCATAATTATTTATCCTTCTTGCCGAAAGAGGAAGCATGCGAAGGAGTAAATATTCTTTTGTTCGATAACGAAGAGATGATCTGTACACTGCAGCACCATTTCGTTCGTCACTCGTCTTCCAATAAAAATATGTTCCGTTTTACGAAAGTAAACGGAGAAGAATTGCATATCGATGCGACATAAAGTAAAAAAACCACCTTATCTCCCAAATATTTGAGATTATAAGGTGGTTTTATTTTTAATTAAAATACTTGCCAACCAATCGGTAATTTCAATCCAAGGTAAAATACCGCTACTAGCGCGATAACAAATAATCCCCAAAATGCCCCTGTTGCTTTGTTCTTGCTCATTTTCACAAGAACCATTTCCATTCCAGCGATTACTAATATACCAGCTAGCATTTTTAAGCCATACCACATGTGCATGCTACCTGTTGCCGTCTTCACAATACTCATGTACAACATGAAACCTGTCACAATAATGATAATGTACATAAGGCGAAGCCCCATATGTACACCTTTACCTTTTCTTCCTGCTGAATAAAGTGAATACGCAACGAAGAATAAAATTAATCCTAACGCCCATGCTGTAATATGCATATGTACCATCGTATCCCTGCCTCCTCTTTTTCACACTTTTTCACTCTATATGATAACATGTTCATTTATTTTCAGGAAATGTTTCGCTTTTTTACATTTAAATGCTATAATATTTAGAGTATTTACAAACTTCTTGTAATAACAAAAGGGGGAACAATCATGATTCAAACTAAGGATATTATCGAACTTACAGACACATACGGAGCAAATAACTATCACCCACTTCCAATCGTTATTTCTAAAGCAGAAGGCGTTTGGGTAGAAGATCCTGAAGGAAACCGCTATATGGACTTATTAAGTGCATATTCTGCAGTAAACCAAGGTCATCGTCATCCAAAAATCATTAACGCTTTAATTGACCAAGCTAATCGAGTTACGTTAACTTCTCGTGCTTTCCATAGCGATCAATTAGGTCCTTGGTACGAAAAAGTTGCGAAACTAACAAATAAAAATATGGTACTTCCTATGAATACAGGTGCAGAAGCTGTTGAAACTGCAATTAAAACAGCTCGTCGCTGGGCTTACGATGTGAAAAAGGTAGAGGCAAACCGTGCAGAAATCATCGTTTGTGAAGATAACTTCCACGGACGTACAATGGGTGCTGTTTCTATGTCATCAAACGAAGAGTACAAGCGTGGCTTCGGTCCGATGCTTCCTGGCATTATTGTAATTCCTTACGGTGATTTAGAAGCGTTAAAAGCTGCGATTACACCAAATACAGCTGCATTCATTTTAGAGCCAATCCAAGGTGAAGCAGGAATTAACATTCCACCAGCTGGTTTCTTAAAAGAAGCTTTTGAAGTATGTAAAAAAGAAAACGTTTTATTCGTAGCAGATGAAATCCAAACAGGCTTAGGCCGTACTGGTAAAGTATTTGCTTGCGACTGGGACAATGTAACTCCTGACATGTACATACTTGGTAAAGCACTTGGCGGCGGCGTATTCCCAATCTCTTGTGTTGCAGCAAATAGCGACATTTTAGGCGTATTCGAGCCAGGTTCTCACGGTTCTACATTCGGTGGTAACCCACTTGCATGTGCTGTTTCTATCGCAGCTCTTGAAGTATTAGAAGAAGAAAAATTAACAGAGCGTTCTCTTCAATTGGGAGAAAAATTAGTTGGGCAATTAAAAGAAATTGATAACCCAATGATTACTGATATTCGTGGTAAAGGTTTATTCATCGGTATCGAATTAAACGAGCCAGCTCGTCCTTACTGTGAACAACTAAAAGCAGCTGGTCTATTATGTAAAGAAACACACGAAAATGTAATTCGTATTGCACCACCTCTAGTAATCTCTGAAGAAGATTTAGAGTGGGCGTTCCAAAAAATTAAAGCTGTATTATCTTAATAATAGTGGGGTTGTCCTAAAATATAGGACAACCCCTTTCTTTTTTTAGTAATGTATCGTAAAATAAAATTGAATATTCTGTTTTCTTTAAAAGGAGGCAACTGTATGCTGTTGAAATACGGTAAACACATTAACTATTTAGCTACAATTTTTATTTCTATGACATTCATCGGCTTCATATTATTTACAACGTTACTAAGTCATTATTCAACTCCTAATACATTCACACTACTTAAAACATCATTTTGGACTGCTGTTTTCCTTACAATTATCGGTTTTGGCCGTGAGAGAAGCGCACTTGCAGCTATGCTAATTGGAATTTGTACTTTAGCATTAATCGGATTGTATATTTTCGCTATTATAGATTACTCTGTTAATCCGCAACCATAGGAAAGAGCTACCTTTTCACAAGATAGCTCTTTTTTCATTTCACAATATTTCTAAGCGTACCAATTCCCTCTACTTTAATAACAACTTCATCACCAGCGTGCAAGAACTTCGGTGGTGTAAAACCTTTACCAACACCAGCTGGTGTCCCTGTTGCAATGATATCTCCTGGTTCTAATGTCATACCTTTACTTATAGTTGAAATAATCTCTTCTACTGAAAAAATCATTTCTCTCGTATTTGAAGTTTGCCTTACTTCTCCATTTACCACCGTTTCAATGTGTAATTCATTCGGCGTTCTAACCATTGATTTATGAATTAAATACGGTCCCATCGGACAAAATGTATCGAAACTTTTCCCTAGGAAAAATTGTTTATGTTTCCTTTGAATATCCCGAGCAGTTACATCGTTTATAACTGTATATCCAAAAACATGATCAAGAGCTTTTTCTATTTTTATTTGTTTCCCTCGCTTACCAATAACGATTGCTAGTTCACCTTCATAGTCCAGTTCATTCGTTGCATGAGGGTGACCGTTAATTTGCTCATCAATTCCGATCACTGTTGTTGGCGCTTTTGTAAAGATCATTATATTTTCAGGGATAGACTCTACTCCGCCCATTTCTACCGCATGCTCACGATAGTTCTTTCCAACACAAAGAATATTTTTTCTCGGCCTTGGAATCGGTGCTAATATTTTCACTTCTGCTAACGGATAATACGCCGCTCCCGCATTTTCCTTCGCCCAATTTACAATATCGTACACCTTCTCAAGGCATTCACTTCCTCTTTCAATACACTCTAACATAGTAATCGGGATCGTAACCTTTTCCCCTTTTTGTCTTTGCGCTTCTCTTAAATGTAAGACTCTATCTTCCTCTTCATCCACAATACCTACAAATACCTTTTCTTCTTTCTTCGCCGTTACAAAACGCAATATTTCCACTCTCCATCCTAAAACTCATACCCTTTAATTGTATTCGCATCTTTAAGAAAAAAACCTTCTTATGCACGCTAATTTTTACAATATTCAACCATCCTTATATTTGTTCCACATCCGTCATTTGACATAAAATGTAGAAATTATACTTTTTTTAGCGAAGATGTTTCTTTTTTATGTGATTTTTGTATAATATGTACTAAATATATACATAAAATTTATTGAGAGATGGAGCCGATTTCAATGTTTGAGCAAGCTATCGAAAAAAAACGCGAAAAAATGATCTATTTTGCTGAACGCTACGGAATGACTTCTCAAAAAACAGTGGATTGTAGCCAAGAACTGGACAGGCTCTTAAATGTTATTTGGCATATACACACAGATTGCACACACACTCAAATGTTCGAAACACATACGCAATAACGTATGTGTTTCTTTTATTTCAAAAAAATACACATTTTATTGAAAACGCCCATACAATAGTAGAAAAGAAAATTTTAAAAATGAAAGGTGTTTTGTATGCCAGCTATGGTCGGACATATTCGTATCGTTAATATTGGATCAAGTGGTATTTTTCATATTGGAGATGTATTTGCGATTAGGCCTATTAGTTATTCACGCGCTTTTGCTGGGGCCGGCTCCTTTAATGTTGGGGATAACGTCTCTGTCTACAATTATCAAAGTTCAACGACTGTCAATGATTCAGATGTAATCGATCAAGCAATAATTGGTTCGAACTAAAGGGGGCGATTGCTTTGAATTTTTATGTGAACCAAAGTATCATCATTAACAGCATTAAAATCGATAGCATTACGACCTCTTCCGTTTTTCAAATTGGAACTGCAGGTAGTATTAAGGCTCTTTCTAAATTTTCAAATACTGGCGGATTTACAGAACCTCTTCGCCCTTTAAGTGCGAAAGGACAAATTATTTCCATTAAGCCTTCAACTAGTTCTTCTTAGACCACCATTATCATAAATATATAGCAGTAATATACCCTCCCTATTGAAAAGGAGGTTTCACAAAATGAATCAAGATATATACACTTACCTAAACCAACTTCAGCAAGCTCTTCAAATACAGCAGCAAACTATTCTAAATCTTGAAGATCAAGTTCGCCTACTACAAGAAGAGCTTAATGAGTTAAAAAGTCGTCCCTCCTCTTCTATAGGAAAAGTGGAATATAAATTCGATCAATTAAAAGTAGAAAATTTAAACGGTACTTTAAATATTGGCTTGAATCCATTTTCAACAAAAGGACAACAAATTGAAGATTTTCAAGTGGATACAGAAACATTAAAAGTAAATCCTGAAACAGAAACAAATCCAGACTTTTATCAAGGTATCCTCCAAGAAATGCATCGCTATTTAGATGAAGAAGCATATAGTCGAATTCTCCATTTTGAACAAGAAGAGAGAACGCCGCTTGATGAGATGTATCGACAAATGATGGTGGATGACATAAAAAAACAGATGGAACATAGACTTCCGTATTATTTATCACAAGTTCAATCATATGAGGGTGTTTCCACAGATCCCGATTATTTACGAGACGTCATTATTCAAGCGATGAAACAAGATATTGACAAAGCCTTCCTTTCCTTTATTCAACACATACCAGGCAATTTCCGAAAGGAGTAAGTATGTATGAATTTAAATGTTGTGAACCGCGAGTTAAAAGTAGGGCAGATTAAAATGAACGGGGTTTCTTCTTCCGCATTATTTTTAATTGGAGATGCTAACCTTCTCATCCTTTCTTCTATTCTTGATACGCCATTCGAATCCGTTACAGAGGGGCCATTTGTACCATTAGTAACAGCTGTCCCTACGACTCCAGGTTGAGGAGACTCAAAATTATGTTACATCATGTTTCAGTTGTCCAAAATGTTTCTATTATTTCTTTAGGGATTGCTGCAGTATTTCAAGTTGGTGATGCAAATCAAATGGAATTAAAAAGTAGGGCGCTTTTGGTTCATCGGGAAATTTCTTGTTATTTAAAAGGAGAAGGTCGCTTAGATGCTTTTGAAATTTTCACAGATGAACACATTACTATTCCAAAGCGAACCACAGATGTAAGAATGAATATTGTAAATGAGTGCCCTTTTATTGAAGTAAATGATGTTCACTTGCGGACACTTTTAAATTCTGGTTGCTTTCAAATTGGAAATGTTGATTATGCTTTTAATAACTCTCGTATTATGCAAATCCGCCAATACATTACTGATGAACCTTCCAATAAATAATTCATATAGTAATTAAAAAGCTTAGTAAAGTAGGTGGATGGTATGCCTTCGGTTGTAGGAAATCTTGTCGTTCAAAACAGTAACGGCTCTTTCAACTTAGGAGATTTTTATAACGTGTCTCCGAAAGAAAATACGAAAGCTTATAACGGATCTGGGGCTTCCAATGTCGGATTTGTCGTTAATACTTTTAGCGGCGTTAGTGCAACAAATACATTCGATTCGGACGTTGCAGACCAAGATCAAATCGGAACAGCGTAAAAAAGAAACAGCCTTAGCTCTATATTGTGTAGAGCTAGGGCTGTTTCTTCTATTAAAGATAATTTTAATTCAAGCTTATATTCTTTTAATATAGCATTCTTCCTTCTTTATATGCATTTTGATATGTCTCATCATTTATCTGTGTAACATCAGTATGGAACAGTTCCTCCCTAACAGCATCGAATAACTCCTTACATATGTTAGGAAATTCACTTTCCCATCTTTCTCTTTCATCCAACTCCATCAGTGATCCAACAATAACAAGATAAATATTCGGAAATTGCCTCTCAATCTTAGGAGCGTACTTTAGAAATCCCTTTAAATACATATCAAAATGATGACAATCATACTCCTGAGTGCCTGTATAAAATGGAAACCCACTTTCATCTTCCCACTCTAGGAGAATTCCCCAAAATGCTAACAATGAACCTGATCGATATCTCAATTTACTATCATTAAAGTGTTTATAATAAGGGTATAACAATCTATCGCACCAATCTAAATCGATTATACCACCCATATCTTTTATTTCATTACGTAATAAATCTAATTTCTCTTTAATGGGATCCATGCACATTCCCCTTCAATTGTTTATTTCCACACAGATATATACCTCTTATGATATTTACTCTCTTTATAAAATGAAAATAAATTTATTATATTTTAAAAGCTCAAACAAGCACAACCCCGTTCTAAATTTAGGACGGGGTTAATTTTATAGCAATAAAGTCATTTGAAAATCTAAGTTTTATTCAAAAAATAGCGTCCTTTTCTAGAATAAAGGAATAGATGTATTTATACAAAAGTTGAATATTTTACAGAATTTCAGAATCCTAATTTTTAGCACCTTACATATTTACGTTTGAATCCGAGTCTTCCTCGATCAAGTTCTTTATGAATACTTTCGTAAGCATTTAGAAAACTGCTTTTCTTGTTGTCCCGTTTTAGCTCCACTATGCCTACTTCCTTTGCAGTTTCAACTGCCTTTTCATGTAGCGGCACATATGAAATCCCCACGGTGTTTAGAAAATTATTCATAGCGGATTTCGTTCGTTCTGGCGAATCGTGAATTGTATTTTTCACAACTCCTAGCATATTGGCAATCTTACTTTCGGAAAATTCATGGTCTTTTCGATTCCCTAAAAGCCAGCAGTAGCAACTCCAACCCGCTGACATTCTTAGTTCGTCACCACTTGCGATCCATTTATCAGCCACGTCTTGTGCAAACTCTGACTCTGATAAAGTTACTGCCACCACATAATCGGATAGCATATAAAAGTACGCCCCATCCATCCAACGATCAAAATCCGATTCGTTCATAGTTTTCGGATCTGCAATAATGCCTGCAAAGTACATCGCATCATAGTTACCTGTAGCATAAAGCTCTTCAGCTAAACTCTGATTAATTTTTATTTTCTTTGCGATTGGTTTCATAGCACCTGTAGCTACGCCAAAAAGTGGATCCTTTGCACCATTAGATATGTATATTTTTTTAGTTCGTTCCTTGCTGAGAGTTTCAAGCTCTTGCATTACTGTTTCGAAATCCATAGTGTTGCACTTCCTTCCTTAATATTATAATCAATTCGCTTATATTCTTTATCAAGTTCTCTACACTCATAAATTCATCTTTTTAAATCATTTTGCCCATCGATTTACGATTTTCAAAATGAGATTTCGTTATACGCGTTTATCCAGCTAATTAATACCGATTATATAAAGTGAAACTTTAATCAGTGGGGGTTTTACTTCCCTCAAATAGCGGGATAAGCTAATCATTAGTTAAGATGCTACTCCTCACTAATGATTAGTTTTTCTTTATTTAAATGATAATCCCTTATCTTCTAAAGCCGCTCTCAATTTAGGTAAAGATGCCGGTCCCATACCGTGCAATTTCAAAATTTCTTTTTCACTATACTTTGAAAGTTCTTCTACAGTCGTTATTCCGTGGTGCTCTAACGCCCTTCTTGCTGGTGCTGAAAGAAGAGAAAGAAAGCCTTCTTTTGGCTTTCTCTTTTTCTCACAGGTTGGGCAAGTTGGACTATCGCTACTTTTATAATACTCGTGTCCTTGATCACAAGTTCTTAACGTCGCCATACTCCATAACCCCTTTCTAAGCTCTATTCCTCAACCTTTACAACATGATTCCCATCAAAGAAGTATAAACACTTCTCTTTCACAGGATGTTTTAAGCTTTTCTCGAGTGCTTTTGCATATAGCGAAAGCTGTACTTTGTATCGGTCTTCTAAAATAGGTTTCGCTTGATCAAATCCACCTGGGAACTTTCCTTCAATCGTATCTGTTTTAAAGTCGATTAAAGTAAGTCCGTCTTCCTCTTCGATCATGCAGTCGATAACCCCTTGGACAAGTATTGATTCGCCTTTCTTCCCTTGCCAATCTTGATATGCTTCTTCTGCTACAAGCATCATCGTAAATGGTACTTCACGCTCTACACTTTTCGCGGCTAATACTCTTTTACCAAGATTACTTTCAAAGAATGAAATCACTTTTTCAATTGCTATTTCTTCAGCTTGCTCGAATGTTAATAATTCCTTATTTACCATTCCAGCAATTTGTTCTTGAAGAGCTTCAATCGTAATCGGTTTCTTCAAATCTACATGTTGCATAACAGCATGGACTGCTGTTCCGCGCTCTGCGTATGTTAATCCTTTTTTCTCCATAAAACGAGGGCGTGTTTTAATTGGTGCACGTAGTTTTTTAATAAAGGCATTATCGCTGCCATCTTCTGATTGATAGTTTCTCTTTATTTCTGTAACAGATTGCTTCGCACGGTGAGATGTTGCATCCTCATATCCGTACTTCCACGTTAATCTGTCGTACACTTCATCTTTTCTTTCACTCTCTAACGGAACGGCTTTTTTCTCACGAAGCGCTTCTAACAATTCTTGTTTCTCTTCTTGAACTGGTTCTGACGCAAGTAACGTGTTGCCGTCAACAACTTCTACTTTCCAGCTAGTGTCATATCCATAAATGTCACCTGGAATATTTCCTTGTCCTAATTCAAGTAGCATTTCACTATCACGATGTCTATATAATGAAGGTGCAATCCAGTCTAAATAACATGATGCTCCGGCACGTATATGGTCTGGTAATAACCATTCACTATGCTCCCTTGCATCAAGCCATTTTTCCATTTCCTTATTTGCATCCTTAACTGTTCCGATTAAAATTAACTTCTCTTTCGCACGCGTTAACGCTACGTATAATACGCGCATTTCTTCCGCAATTAATTCCATTTTCATTTTACGCTTAATCGCTAGTTGCGATAATGTCGTATATTTAATCCGTTTACGAGGATCAATAAATTGTGAACCGAAACCAAAATCTTTATGAAGTAAGAAGCGTTTCATTAAATCTTGTGTATTAAAACGGCGACCAAGTCCAGCTACAAATACGACTGGGAACTCTAGCCCTTTACTTTTATGAATCGTCATAATGCGAACTACGTCTTCTTGTTCTCCAAGAGCTCTCGCCGTTCCCATATCATCACCGCGTTCTAAAATACGCTCAATAAAGCGTAAGAAGCGGAATAATCCTCTAAACGATGTTGCTTCATATTGCCTCGCGCGGTCATATAGTACGCGTAAGTTTGCTTGTCTTTGCTTTCCTGCTGGCAAACCGCCAACGAAATCGTAATAACCTGTCTCACCGTACACTTTCCAAATTAAATCAGAAAGAGACTGTTGACGCGCGAATTCACGCCACCCTTGCAGTAAGTTATAAAACCACTCTAATTTATCATGTAGTTCTTGTTCTTCTTCAAGCGGTGCTCCTTTTAAGAATGAGCTCATTACTTCATAAAATGACCCTTTTTTCCCGTGAGAACGAAGCGTCGCAAGTTCTTCGTCATTTAGTCCAACAATGGGTGAACGAAGTACAGCTGCAAGTGGAATATCTTGCATCGGATTATCAATAACGCGGAATACGTTCATCATAATATTTACTTCTGTCGCTTCAAAATAACCAGTCGCAAGGTCAGCATATACTGGAATTCCTTGTAGTTTTAACTCTTCCATAATTTGCGGCGCCCACGGCATGGAGCGAAGTAAAATAACGAAATCACGGTATTGTACTTGGCGCATACTATCAGTTTTACGATCATACACTTCATAACCTGAATCGACCATTGCTTTAATACGCTGCGCCATAAGACGAGCTTCAAGCTGTGCTTTTTCGACTTCGGCACCTTCTTCTCCGTCTATTACTTCTTCTTCCGTTTGCTGAATACATAATAGCTCAGCCGCTACATCTTCACCTTCTGGATAGCTAGCACCTAGCTTTAATTCAGCGTCAGCATCATAATCGATTTCTCCGACTTCTTCGCCCATAATTTGTTTGAAGATAAAGTTCGTACCAGCTAGCACTTCATGACGGCTACGGAAGTTTTTCGCTAAGTCAATCTTCATTCCGCCGCCCGATCCTTCTTGTGTGAATCGTTTGTATTTCCCTAAAAACAGTCCTGGTTCTGCTAGTCGGAAACGATAGATTGACTGTTTTACGTCACCAACCATGAACAAGTTTCCTTCACTCTCAGAATCTTTCGTGACGAATTTAATAATTGATTCCTGTACGAAGTTCGTATCTTGATATTCATCAACTAGTACTTCAGCAAATTTATTACGATATTGAAGTGCTACTGCTGACGGCTTCATTTCACCGTCTTCACTTTGCTCACTTAAAATTTGTAAACAGAAATGCTCTAAATCTGTGAAATCGACCATTCCTTTATCTCGCTTCATCGCTTGGAAACGCTCTGTAAATACTTTTACGAGCTGAACGAGTTTTTCTAATACAGGATGCATATCTTGAAAATCTCGTAAGAAACTTTCTGGTCTGCGGCTAAATAGCTCTTCTTGTAATTTCTTCACTTCATCTTTCGCTTTATTACGAAGAGAGTCTACTTGTTTTACAACATCTTCGTTGTAATCACTTTTCTTAATACGCTTTAACGTTTGCCACGATACATTTTGCATTGCTTCATAAACGCTTGTCCACGATCCACGAGCTGCTGAGGATAACATTCCAAGTAAAGCTAAATCCGCTTGCAGGGTTTCAACGCGAGGCGCTGGACCATCAGGAAGCATTGCGAGTTCAGTTGCTTTACGAATATGCTCTTCCGCTGTTTCAAGCTGGAATTTCGCATCTTCTAATAAGTAAGAAGCGTACACTAAATCTTCAATCGTCTTTCCTTCAACGTCGTATGCTTCTACTAATTTATCAAGCCATTTTTCCGGGTTTGGATGCGCTCTTGATTCTGTATGAAGCGCTAAAATCATTCGTTGTAAGTCATCGTCACTACGATCACTCGTATAACGATCAACGAGTTCAAAGAAAATACTATTATCTTCGATTCCATACTCTTCTTCTAATATGTCATCTAGCACTTCTTCTTTTAACAATTCATTTTCTGTTTGATTCGCAATACGGAAACGAGGATCGACATCAAGCATGTAGTAGTACCCTCTAATCACTTGTAAACAAAATGAATGAATGGTAGAAATAGAAGCTTTATTTAATAAGCTGAGCTGCTTTCTTATATGCTGCGATCCCGGTCCATCAATTAATACTTTTTCTAACGCTTCCCCAATTCTGTTTTTCATCTCTTGCGCTGCTGCATTCGTAAATGTTACAACGAGCAGGCGGTCGACATCGACTGGATTTTCCTCACTTATAATCTTTTTAATAATCCGTTCAACTAATACTGCTGTTTTCCCTGATCCAGCTGCTGCTGCGACTAAAATATCACGTCCGTTCGCTACAACCGCTTTCCACTGGTCATCTGTCCATTGACTACCTTCTGGTTTTTCAGGCCAATTTTCTATCATTCTCCGCCAACCTCCTCTCTAATTTTCTCCATTGCTTCGCTATCTTTCATATCTTTTAACGTACGGAATTGATTATCTTCAAGTGATTCATCAAACTGACAAACTGATTTAAAGTTACAGAACGTACAAGCCGCTTTATTCCCCTTTTTGTAAGGAGCGATATCGATAACACCTTCTGTGATGTCTTTTCCGATATTTTCAAACGAGTGGTGTACATATTTTTGAAGTACGTTAAATTCTTGTTCACTTGCAATGCTAGAACGCGCACTAAAACTACCATCTTTTTTCAGACCAGCAGAAATAATATCAGAGCTTCCTGTTGAAAGTTTATTATCCATTAAACGAACAACGTCAGCATCTCCTAGTACGAGCCCTTTCATTTTAAATTTCTTTAAAATTTCTTTCTCAATTTCTTCTTCAGATGCATCGCCTTTCATCTCAACAATCGGGTTATGAATATGGAAATACAATACACCCGCCGGCGATGCAGTGCCGCCCTTTTTCATCCACGTATGTGCATTTGAAGTAACAACATCTAAATACGTTAACATTTGAAGCGCGAGTCCGTAATACACTTCTGTTAAATCTAACGCTTTCGAACTTGATTTATAGTCAATAATACGAAGGAACGTACCACTCTCGTCTTCCGCCTTATCAACACGGTCAATACGGCCCACTACTTCCATCTTCACACCATTTGGCAACGCAAATTCCATTGGCGGAAGCGATCCTGTACCGCCCATACCGAACGGTACTTCTAAATCAACTGGTACAAAGCCACTCGACTTCGCATGTTCACGAAGAATAAGTGACGTACGGAAAATGATTTGTTGTAGTTTTTGCTTTAAATAGAAATGACGGTTTGAACTTAATAAAATTTGTCTTTGTAATAACGGTGCAATTTCTTCTATTACTAAAGTAGAAAGATGCTCACACTCTTTTATTGATAAATCTGCCCAAGTACGGTTTTCACGTAATAACCTGTCTGCAATTCTCTTTAGCGCTGCATGGAATAGTTCACCGATATCTGGCGCATCAAGTTTGAAAATATCACGCTCTCTTAGTGATAAACCGTGCTGTGCGAAATGAGCGTACGCACAACGGTTAAATAGTTCCATACGAGAGACACTTCCCTTAATTGTATCTCCATATAAATCTCTACTTACAGTTGTACTTAGTTTCTGCGCACGATTTCGGTAAAATAAACTTGATAACACGCGGCTACTTTTTTGCTTCCATTCATCTGAAGTTACGTAGAAGTTATATACATCCCACCAAAAGTCTAATTGTCCTTCAAATCCGTATCGTTTCCATGTTTGCAGCTGCTGCATGACATAAGACAATGTCACTTCTGGCGTTGCTACGTATGAAATTTGTTCCGAACGTGATAAGTCATTTACGTCATTTGTAATAAATGATTCTTTCACATCAGGGAACATTCTTTTTATTTTCTTAATAAAGCTAGACGCAAGTAACGTCTTTCCTTCTTCATCTGCAAGCGGGCATGAAATATATAATTTCTCAGTCGCTCTCGTTACCATTTGGTACATAACGAACTGTTCTTCTAATAAAGTTTGTCTCGTCGTTGGCGCGAGTTCAATACCCGCAGCGCCAAGAACTTCTCTTTCCTCATCAGAAAGCATCCCTTCATCCATCGGTGCTGCCGGAATGACGCCTTCATTTACGCCGATAATGAACGTCGCTTTCACATTTGATAACCGGGAGTGATCAATATTAGCAACTAATACTTGATCTAATGACGGCGGAATGTTCGCGAATTGAAGTGCCTCAAGACCTGTGGACATAACGTCTGTAAACATGGATAGTGACATTTTCTCCTCACCAAGCATCTCTACGAACGGATCAAGAAGACTCATTACTTCTTCCCATACTTGTTCATGGTCTGTCGCAAATAAGAAATCTCCACTTTCTTCTGCTCGTATACGTAACTCTTCTAACTTCTTCGGAACGTCAAGTTCTTCTAAAAATAAGTAAACTGCCTCGCACATTTGCATAACCGTTCCCGCACGCTTCAGTCTTTTTTGCATACGAATAACAGGCGTTCTTACAACATCACGCAGCCTGTTTATTTTCTCTTCCATTTCACGTTCACTATCTGTGATCATTCCGTTTGTCTCGTCAAGAGAACGATAACGGCGATACATCCACGGATCCTCTGAAGTCCATCGCTTCCCTTGTACACCGTACGCTAAACAGTAGTTTTCAAACTCATCCATTTCTTCTCGCATCGTTTCTTTTCTTACACCTAACGGATATAAAAGCTCTGTTTTCACGCAGCGGAACACGGCATCATAACGCCAATTTCCGCTAATAATCTCTAAAGCTGAACGAATGCATTCTACTAACGGATGATGTGACATCGGGCGTTTTTCATCAATGAAATGCGGGATATTATAATCCGTAAATAACGTTCGCATTACATCGTAATAACTTTCTCCGTTACGAAGGAGGACTGCGATATCTCGGTAACGATAGTCTTCATCTGCGACAAGCTTACGAATTTCACGAGCTACACCTTCTACTTCAGCTCGTAAATTAGCTGCTGTACTGATTGTTACACTCGCTTCACCGTTAAATTTTTCATTCGGACGCGCTTCATAATGAGCTTCTAAATGAGCTAATGCCGGAGAATGAAAACGCGGCTGTTCCATAAGTGGAATTGTTTTTTCAATTTCTATTTTCTCTTCACGCGCTACTTGTATTATTTTTTCATATGTTAACGTCGTTTCAAAAAATAAATCTAGTTCGTTTACTGGCTGTGCTAACGTTTTTTCATCTATCGTTAACGTGATCGTAACTCTCGCTCCACAAACCATAAGCTGCCTTAAAATTTCAAGCTCTTGCGGAGAAAATGAATGAAATCCATCTATATAAATTTCCGCACCATTTACATATTCAGACTGCGGAAGCTTTTCCACTAACAATTGTAGGTAGTCTTCTGAATCTAAATATTTTCCGATTAAGGCACGTTCAAAATCATCATATAATAGCTGTAAGTCATACACTTTATTCGCTAGCAGCTTTTGCTCTGCACTACTGCTATGCGCATCTAATTGTTGCCACATTTCATATACGTTAGATGGCGTCACATTGTAACGTTTAAACTCCGCAATCATACTACCAAGATGTTCAAAGAAACCGTTTTGCTCCGCTGCTTTTTGGAACACCGATAATCCATCTTTACGGGACTCTACAATTTTACGAAGTAACATATGCACGCCCGCTTCATCAATATGAAGACGACTCGCTCCGCCAACTTCTTGCAGCACCTTCCACGCTAATCGCGAAAAACTAAAAACTTGTGCCCGAATAGAACCTCTTACATCCTCACTTCCAATTAACGCCTGTTGCGTTTGGAATGTCATCTGTTCTGGCACAAGATATAATATTGTTTTCCCTCTTGGGCGCTGCTTTAACTCTTCTTGCACTTCGTGTAAACAAAGTGTACTTTTTCCACTTCCAGCTCTACCAATCACAAATCGAAGTGACATGTAACCCCACCTTTCACTTACATAACGAACGTTAGTTTGCTACTATAATTGTATTATAGGACACGAAAAAAGACAAACATGTATAATGACGATCCCCCCTCTCAAAACATAAAAATACAACCACTAAAGTATTTAATTACATAGAAAAAGCTGCTCATATAAGCAGCTTTTTCCATGTAATATTTCTTACTCCACTTTAGACAATATATTTTGTTGAAAAGCTCTTTCTTCCTCATCTTTATATCCACTTGATACAATTTCTTGAATATCGTCATGGTTAAATAAATAAGTAAAATCAGGACTAATATAGCCCTCTGGGTAAAAACATCCCATATAGTCAAATTTTTTCACTTTATCTGTTTCTACTTGTTGTTTACGTCCATAAATCATGAGTTTCTTGGTTCCTTCTTTTAAGATTACGATAGAGCCTATAGGTAGAAGCTGTGAATTCATTTCCTTCTCCTTTCCTTTCTTGTAAGATTAGATTTTTGTTGAACCTGTTTCATTTTTGAATGCCCTGTAATGATAAGATGTTTTTTAAAATCAAAATAAAAGTACACATGGACACTCGCAAACAAGAAAATAATCGAGAAAAATGACAGTAAGATAATTAGCAAAATCGCTAGAGAATCTTGACTTAAAATTCCTATACTGATTTGACCAACAATGTAGCCTACACCTGAAAAAACACCGACTTTTGAAAATTTCACCTTCTGATCATCTATACCCATTAAACGAGCTGTAAAATATTTAATCCACAATTGTCCGGATTTATAAACAACCAAACAATATACTATAAATGATAAAATAAAAAATAAAGGTGATTCCAATCCTATTAACTCGTAAGCTATTTTTTGAACACCTATAAAACTACAAAATGAAATGCTAGTTCCAACAAATCCAGAATATAGTAAATGTTGTAATTGAGGCTGCTTAGGTTTATTAATAAAAATCCAAATTCCCCACAAGTTACATACTATAAAAAATGGAAGCGCCAAGTAAAAATACACATTATATATTGGTGGAAATACAAAAATTATAATCAATAACAAAAAATTCATAATAAACCATACAAAGGCTCCGACAATATTTCTTATATCAAATGGTAGTAATATTCGTATGCCATCATCTATATTTTTAAAATTATATTTATCCATTATGCACCTCATAGAAAATTAAAAGATTTCATCTAAAGCAGAGCCTATTCCAGATTTAATCCGATCTTTTATAGAGTCTTTTTCACCATCATTATTCCAATCCCCTTTATCGAACTTAATTCCATCCGTTATTATGCTAGATACTACAGAAGCGGTAAAACCTACACCAGCCCCAATCACAGTTCCAATGGGTCCTCCAATTGCTGTACCGACTGCAGCACCCGCCCAAGTACTAGCAGCAGTAGAACCTACTCCAACCGCTACATCACCAACAATGTCTCCTACAATTTTGCTGCCGCTCGCATTACTTTCCAAATTTTCTTTCGTATCTTTAAAGACATCTAAACCGGTACTTATATATCCTAATGCGTTATTTTTTAACGATAATGATTCTTTTAATAATGCACCTGGTTTTAAAACATAACGTTTTACTTCATCAATTGTTTTAGCTTCCTCTAATGGCAGCTTTGTTCTTCTAATAATGTTATTACCATCTTTTCCTTTAATAAGTGTACGGTTCTCAAATCGCACCATAGGTTTTCCTTGATTATTTGTATATGGTGTCGCGCGAAAACCTTGGTTATGCCTTTGAGCAATTTGGTATGCCTCTTGACCATCTTTAAAGGTTCCAAATGCTGTTAACCCGGCTCCCATGGGGTTTTCTTTCCATTCATCAATGCCTCCCCCAAAAGGACTTAATAAATCAACACTATCTATTTTCCAATCTCCTAATGAAACTTCTTGTTGATCAGTTTTCTCAAAACGATCAGCAATATTTCTTAATGATTTACTATGAGTTTTTAAATCATTCGTTACACGCTCTAACATTTAACCTGCATATAAAGCCTGATTCAATACAGCATCTCTTCCAGATACTTGAAAGGGTAAATCCATTAATTGCTGATTCAAACGTTTATGTGTTTCAAATAATTCATGAGCTGCACGCTCTATATTAGAAGCTAACTCCCTTAAAAGGGCAGGAGTAACTTTAATTTCTTTACTCATTTTGATTCACCACCTATTGATTTAAGGTACAGAACCATTTTTTTGATTTCTTCAATAATTGCAAAGATATCTAGACAAATAACATTCGTTTGCTTCTCTCCACTGTCTAGTATTTTTTGGATAAGCCAATATTGATTTTGACTATACATATACTGAATACTATCGGTATACCATGTATCCTTTATATAATAATGAGTTTTAACTGTAGTTAACTCTTCACGGTCACATATAATATTCACTAATTTTTTAACATCATCATCATCCGCATAATATCCTAATAATTCCGATAAATACTTTTCTGATTGATTTAAAAAATCTTTTTCATATACGGCGCAAGGAAGTTTAAATGTATAATTCGAACGTGAACAAGTATTTTTAGACTGCAACGCTTGATATATAAATTGCCATGCTACCTCAGGTATTCCACACTCTCTAAATATACATTGTTTTTCACCGTTAACATCTGTTATTCTGTTATGTATAACTTTTTTATCAGTAAAATAAAAGACGTTCTTTTCTGTAATGTCGTTTTTATTTATCTGTACTTCAATAACAAAACCTGTAGTTAGACAAATACTAAAATATTCTCATTATCAATAGATTAAAAAAATATAAAATAAAAAAGACAAACATAATTGTTTGCCTTTTTCGTACTTCAAATAATTATATCAACCTTTTGAAAAATTCGTTTGCACCTCTCGAATCGGCCAATATCGCAGGTCAACTTTACCGACAACTGTATCAGCTTTTACAAAACCGAAATGCCTACTATCCCAGCTACCGAGGCGGTTGTCACCAACTACAAAAATAGACCCGGGTGGTACAAACTTTTCTTTCGTTAATTCTTCTAATTTAAAATCACCTGTTAGTTGTCGTCCATTTATCTCTTTCTTATACGCCTCTAAATAAGGTTCATCCACAAATTGTCCGTTTATATATAGTTTATCATGCTTATATTCAATATGATCCCCAGGTAAACCGATAATTCGCTTTACGTAGTCCTCTTTTTTATTCGCATGAAAAACGACGACATCAAACCTGTTCAAGTCCCCTACTTGATAACTCACCTTATTTACAACGAGCATATTGCCATCTTGCAATGTCGGCATCATTGACTTCCCCTCTACAACGTACGTTGAAAAGAAAAACGTTCGAAAAAATACAGCTAATAGTACACCAATTAAAATTGTTCTTATCCACTCTAGCCCTTCTTTTTTCAAAGTTTTCTTCATTCGCTTCTCCCCTCGCCCTTTAATAATGAAGCTTATCTTTACAAAGAAGACTTTTCCTAATGTAGTTCTAACTTTACTTCAATTTTCTTACCGACATACCATAAAATAAAAATACCAACACCAACAATAACCGATTTTACCGGTTTATGAATAAACGACATTAAATCATGACCGATATACGTTAAAATAAAGATCATAACAAGCTTTCCGAATGCTAACGCTAGTCCAAATTGTTTTACGCTAATGCGAGACAAACCAGCTACAACGTTTATAAGCGCAGATGGTGTGAAAGGAAAACAGAATATGACGAAGATTGGCGCAAACCCTTTTCTTTCAATCCATCCCATCGCCTTTCGCACTCTCTCATGTTTATTTACAAAAGAAAAGAAACGCGTCCTTCCAAAGCTACGAATGATGAAAAATACAAGCATTGCACCAATTACTGATCCAAGCCAAGAATAAAGAAAACCGAACCAAAAACCAAATGCAACAGCATTCGCCAGTACAAACACAATGAGAGGCAATGCTGGAATAAGCGCCTCTATCATCGGTAAACCAATACCAAGAAGCGGCCCGAACGCTTTATAACTTTCAACAATGTGATCCATATTTTCTGGTGAAAAATATTCTTTGATTGTCTGAAAATCCATTCTACACTTTACCCCTTTACTCTAATTACTACCTCTACTGTATCATCGCTTATATGAAAGAGGAAATGGTAGATATGACATATGGAGATGTAATTATTAAGTTTCCATATCTCCCTCTAGAATTCCTTCATTATTATGCTATGATAATCTTTCAATATTCGACAAGACATGAGAATAATTTGGACACCACGCACAGATTATAAAAAAGAAGAAACTACAGAAAGTGTCAATCTATAGTTTCAAAAAAATCCCCTTACTACGCGTAAGGTTATTTCTACCTGTATGGAAATAAGTAATGGCAAATAATTGGTGTACCTTCAAACAATTACCCTTTTCTAATGACTAGTTCTTATAAGAAACTTTTTTAGTAAGCGTATACTATCAATCACGACAAGTATTAATAAATATAAGAAAGATAGTATTAATACTGTACTCGGAATAGGTAACCTTCGAAATTTGTATAAAAACTTATCAATCGTATATATATCTTGCTCATCAGTTATCGTACTAGGAGTGAATATAAGGTAATCTTTCCAATTATCTATCCAAGTTAAACTAACTGCGGAAAATTGTATTATTCCTAACCACAAGTAAATAAAAATTGGTATAAGAATCATATATTGCAAACTATGTAATATCTTTCTTTTCTTCTTACATTCAATAATTTGAAAGACAATAAGTGTCAGTACGTACACGATCGATAGCAGAAATACTATGGTGACAACTGGCTGAATTGAAAAAGAAAATAGTAATTTATCAATTTCACTAATTTGACTATATTCTGTTGCATTTTGAGGCGTAAAAATAAAATGTTGTTTATCAGCACCTATCATTAACTGACTACCAACGAAACCAGTAAACATAAAGGTAAGAAATAATATAGGCAAAACAAGAATATATTGCGCCCAAAATAACATAGTCCTTTTCAACATACCATCTCCTTTTTTTATACAATAAGGTAAGAAATATCATGTATGCCGCAAATGTTAAATTATGCATATTAACATCGCGATAAATATATGTAGTAAAATTACCCTTATATTGTAATTTTACACTTTCTCAAGCTATTAAAGAACAAAAAATCCGCAAATTTTTCTCGTTTTATTTATGAATCTTACAGCGTAACGGTATATATAATGAAATCAAAAAAGGATGAGTCCCCCCATCCTTTTCCTCTCACACTTCGCCTTCCCTCACAAAATACACTTTCTCATAGGCTGGCGTTAATTTAGATTCTTCACTTTTATCAATCTCTTTAAAAGAAGGATTTCCTTGTTTTTTCTTCCGGTCTTCATACTCTGTCCGTAATTTTGCTGTACGATTTTGCTGATTTTCAAAGCTGCTTTTGGATATTTCTAATTTGACAGCGAAACCATTTATAAATCTAATAATAAGATTTCCATCTTTTAATTCTTTATTATTTTCAATATGAAAATGAGACAACCACGCACACTCTTTTCGAGAATAAGAATACGTAGGGAAAAAATAAAGTTGATCTGTCGGGCTAATTGCGATAGGAGCTTTATGTGTAATACTAGTTAACTCCTTAGTTCCTTCTTTTCTTCCAAAAAAACTAGAACCATGTTTCCGGCAACTTCTCTCTATAATATCGAGAGGTTTTTGAAATACGAAAAAAGAATCTTCCATTTCAACAATTCGCGTAACCACTTTCTTTTCTCCTAGAACAACAGGAAGTAAGGCCATCGTATTTTTACTTACAACATAATTTTCAACATAACGTTCTACTTTACTTTCCATATTCTACTATCTCCTTTTTCTATTTATAGTAGCAGCTGCATGTACAATTTTAGCACCTATGAAAAGGAAACGCTTTACAGATTTCCCTTTTTTACAATACTTTATCATTTATCAAACATTTATTAAATTTAAAAGTAATTATATAGCAATGAAATGATTTTAACCTGTACAAAAAATATTTATACTATCTATAAATATTTATAATCGCTTCCTCTTTTCACATCATTACAACAATCAACTTTGCTATAATTAAAATATAAATCCAATATATGGAGGGCTATTATGGAAGAAAAAGAGATCCAACCAACGATTCATATAAAAAATACCAACATTGTGATTGTGAAAAACTCAGCTAGTATTATATTCGCTTTATTTTTCATTCTACTGTTCTTTGCAAAGCCTTTTCGTAAATCAAAATGCCTAGAATGCAAGAAACGAGCAAAGAAAAAAGTTGGAAAAGAAGAGTAAAAGGCCTTCCTTTTTTTTGGGAAAGCCTTTTACTCTTCTTCATATTCATATTTTCTTCCGAGATTTTCTGTATCTCTTTCAATTTGTAATGTGATTGTATATCGTTCTTCATCTAAAACATGAGAATAAGATTTTTTCAAATCAATTAACATCACTTTATCCCGCATTAACACCCGATTGGTGAGGACTAATAATCAGTGGGGGATGAACCCCCACTGATTAAAGTTCCATTTTATCATTTTCATAAGTTTCCGCGTACGCCTTTATCTCTTCAATCGTACTTTTTAGGCAGTCTTTATAACTAATATAATATCATATATCTCAACAACAAAAAAAGGATGGCATAAGCCATCCTTTTTTCCATAATGAACTATAAAATTATAGTTTGATTACGTTTTTAGCTTGAGGTCCACGGTTGCCTTCTTCGATTTCGAAGCTAACTTTTTGACCTTCTTCTAAAGATTTGAAACCTTCAGTTTCGATTGCAGAGAAATGTACGAATACATCGTTTTCGCCTGGAACTTCGATGAAACCGAAGCCTTTTTCGTTGTTAAACCATTTTACTTGTCCTGTAACTGTCATAATTATTTCCTCCTAAGAAAATACATTTTATTATTTAGTCTTCATGTATAAAAAAAGAATCCACACATTATCAAATTCGAAACATAAACTAGTTCTCACATACTTTTCCCCGTTTGTTTTCGGCACTTGATAATATATGGATTGCTTAATTTAATTATTCAACTGGTATTATCATAGCATACTTAAAATAGAATGTACAATCCTTTTTAATAATAAAATTTCTAAATTTTATTATTTCTTATAAAATATAAACACACCTATTCTAATAAGGAGGTGTATATGGCAGAAATAATACCTGAAAAAACATTAAAGAGAATTGAAAAAGATCTTAAAAATAACAACCTTGGAAAAGCAAGAGATAGATTACACGGATTAATCGCTACTTATCCGAATGAATTAGAACTTAGAAAAAAACTCGGTGATATTTACTTTACATTATAATACCCAGAAATGGCTGGACGGTATTGGTATCTTGAAAAAGAAAAAACAGATGTTATGCACGCGGCATGTCTACAATTTGAAAAATCGATGGGAAACGACCCTTATCATATTGTACGTGCTTTAAAATTCAAAGGAGATTGTAACATTATTACAGGACTACACACCGAATGTCCCGTACAGCCATTGCAGAAAAAAGTGATAGAGGAACTAATTGATGATTATGAAGAAACATGGAAAGACAAACTATTTACATGGGGCTGTCTAGCATTATTCGCATTCCTTCTTTTTACTGCTATTATTGGTATATTTACTATATTAAATTGGATATTTTAAGTAAAAGTAGGTACCTATAACAGGCACCTACTTCTATCTTTATTTCGTAAACTGTTCTTCTTCTGTGGATCCTTTTAGAGCAGTCGTTGATGAAGTACCGCCCGTAATCACTTGTGCTACTTCATCAAAGTATCCTGTTCCTACTTCGCGTTGATGGCGCGTTGCAGAGTAACCAAATTTTTCTGCTGCGAACTCTGCTTGTTGTAATTCAGAGTACGCAGCCATGCCGCGCTCTTTGTAACCACGCGCTAATTCAAACATGCCGTAATTTAATGAATGGAATCCAGCAAGCGTTACGAACTGGAATTTATAACCGTACGATGCAATTTCTTTTTGGAAGCTTGCAATCGTTTTTTCATCTAATTTTTGTTTCCAGTTAAATGAAGGCGAACAATTGTAAGCGAGTAGCTTCCCTGGATATTTCTTATGAATTGCGTCTGCAAAGCGTTTTGCATCTTCTAAACTTGGCTCCGACGTTTCACACCAAACGAGATCTGCATACGGCGCATACGCTAAACCACGTGCAATTGCTTGATCAAGACCTGCTTTCGTACGATAAAACCCTTCTGGTGTTCTTTCACCTGTAATAAACTCTTGATCAACTGGATCGATATCGCTCGTAATTAAATCTGCCGCATCTGCATCTGTTCTTGCGACGATTATTGTTGGTACACCCATTACATCCGCAGCAAGACGTGCCGAAATTAAATTACGCACCGCTGTTTGCGTCGGTAATAACACTTTTCCGCCTAAATGCCCGCATTTTTTCTCTGAAGATAATTGGTCTTCGAAGTGCACACCAGATGCACCAGCCTCAATCATCCCTTTCATTAGCTCAAATACGTTTAACTGTCCACCAAAGCCAGCTTCAGCATCCGCCACAATTGGGACGAAATAATCCGTATCACCATTTCCTTCCATGTGCTGAATTTGATCAGCACGTTGAAGTGTTTGGTTAATTCGCTTTACAACAGCTGGTACACTGTTCGCTGGGTATAAGCTTTGATCAGGATACATATGTCCAGAAAGATTCGCATCTGCCGCTACTTGCCAACCGCTTAAATAAATTGCTTTTAATCCAGCCTTCACTTGTTGCATCGCTTGGTTTCCTGTTAATGCGCCAAGTGCATTAATATAATCTTCTGTATGAAGTGATTTCCAAAGCTTCTCTGCACCGCAGCGCGCCAACGTATGTTCAATATCAATCGATCCGCGCAGACGAATTACATCTTCAGCAGAGTATGGACGTGTGATCCCTTTCCAGCGTGTATCTAACTCCCAGCTTTCTTGCAATTTATCAATTCTTTCGTTTTTCATATGTTCCATCCCCTTTTCTTGTTTCTTATAAAATTTCATAACCCGGTAATGTTAAAAACGGCACGAACTCATTATTACGAACAAGGTTTGTAAACAGTTTTGTAGCTTCTTCAAATCTCCCCTTCTTAAATGCTTCCTTACCAATCTCTCTTTCTATTTTTGCTAGTTCTTCTTCTTTCAATTCTTCCATCAATTTAAAAGTAATATTACGGCCATCACTTAGCTTTCCACCCTCATGGCGAATCCACTGCCATACTTGTGCTCTTGATATTTCCGCTGTTGCCGCATCTTCCATTAAGTTATAAATTGGAGCTGCTCCTCTCCCGCTTAACCAAGATGCAATATATTGAATACCGACGTTAATATTCGTGCGAAGACCACTTTCTGTAATCGTTCCCATCGGTACTTCTAATAAATCCTTTTCTGTTACACTTATTTCTTCACGCTTTCTAAAAATTTGATTTGGCGTTTTCATTATGTGATTAAATACTTCCATTGCAACCGGTACAAGTCCCGGGTGGGCAACCCAAGTCCCGTCATGTCCATCTAAAGCTTCGCGCTCCTTATCAGCACGCACTTTCTCAAAAGCCGCCTCATTTGCTTCTGGATCATTCTTAATTGGGATTTGCGCTGCCATCCCTCCGATTGCTGGCGCATTACGGCGATGACACGTTTGAATAACTTTCAAAGAATACGCGCGCATAAACGGCGCTGTCATCGTGACTTGCGCTCTATCTGGAAGTAAAAATTCATTATGATTTCGGAAACTCTTTAAGAAACTAAATATATAATCCCATCGCCCGCAGTTTAAACCAGCAGAATGATCTCTTAGTTCATACAAAATTTCATCCATTTCAAATGAAGCGTGAATCGTTTCTATTAATACAGTCGCTTTAATCGTTCCTTTCGGAATACCGATATACTTTTGAGCGAATACGAAAACGTCATTCCATAATCTTGCCTCTAAGTAACTTTCCATTTTCGGTAAGTAAAAGTATGGGCCACTTCCTTTTGCTAAAAGCGTCTTAGCATTATGGAAAAAGAACAAACCAAAATCTACTAAGCTGCCAGACATGTTCTTGCCGTCAACTTGCATATGTTTTTCCTCTAAATGCCACCCTCTCGGACGCACGATTAAGACAGCCGTTTTACTATTTAACCGATATTCTTTTCCGTTCTCATTTTTATGTGAGATCGTTCCCTTACTCGCATCTCGCAAGTTAATTTGGCCTTCAACAGCATTTCTCCAAGTTGGTGCATTCGAATCTTCAAAGTCTGCCATAAAAAGATGTGCTCCTGAATTTAAAGCGTTAATGACCATCTTTCTATCTACTGGTCCAGTAATCTCCACACGACGATCCTCTAAATCTTTCGGAAGCTCAGCGATTGTCCAATCACCTTCACGTATATGCTTTGTTTCTTCTAAAAACGTAGGAAACTCCCCTGCATCAATTCTTTTTTGTTTCTCCACACGCTTTTGTAAAAGTTCTGTGCGGCGTTCGTTGAAATTCCCATGTAGTTCCTTTAAAAAGCTAAGCGCCTCAGGTGTCAATATTTCGTTGTACGCTGGTAACATTTCTCCGGGCAATGTAACCCGTGAAGTTTGCGTCGACATATTAGCATCCCCTTCTTAAACTGTTTTATAACAGATTTGATTTTATGTTTTATATTATATAACAAATCTTCAGAAAAGGAAGTTTTTTTTGAAAATTTAATTGTTTTTTATGAAACTATATTCTTTTACCATCGTTACACACAAAAAAAGAGTCAGTGTTATATAACACTGACTCTTTTTTATTATTTATTCAAAAATTGTTTTAAATAAGAACTGCGCATATTGTTCACGTGTTACTTTCATGTTTGGAGCAAAGTTTCCAGTTCCATCTCCTACAGAAATACCATTTGAACCTACTGCATTAATCGCATTGTATGCCCAATGTCCTTTCGGTACATCTTTAAATCCTTGTGTTCCTTTTACTTCTAACTCATATGCTACTGTAAGTACTTGAGCCATTTCTGCACGTGTTAGTGTATCTTTCGGTCTAAAGTTTCCAGTTCCATCACCGTTAAAGATACCTACCTCTGTTAATACTAAAATTTCTTCTAAGAACATTGTTGATTTTTCATTAATATCTTTGTATGGATTCTCAAGGATATCGCCTTCCTCGAATACTTCACTGAAATCGATAGTACGATAAATTAAAGCAGCTACTTGTTCACGAGTTATGTTATGACCAAAACCGAACACGCCATTTCCATAACCAAGCATAATTTCTTCTTGTGCTAAAGTTTGAATTGCTTCGTAAGACCAATGTCCTGCTGGTACATCCTTAAAGATAGCCTGACTTGCTTGTTGTGGCTTAGGCTTAGCAGCTACTTCAGCATTCACTGTAGCGCCTTCAGCACTAAATGCAATTCCACCCATAATTGTTAAAGCTGTTGCTACTTTTAAAATTTTTTTCTTCACTTTGTTCTCTCCCTAAAAACGTATTTTTTTCTAATATAAAGAATTCATAGAAAAGTAACAATACACTTATCCATATAAGTTTTGTCTAATTTATGAACTCTATTTCATATACTTATTTTTATACTTAGTGAACAATAAAGTTACTAAATCATATTTTTTCGATATAAAAAGTAACTAAAATTAACCTGTTTTTTCCATATGATACTATTCACTAAACTATGAACATCATAATAAATATACAAAATAATCCATTTAAAACAAGAAAAAAGCGCGTTATCTTCGCGCTTTTTTCTTAAAATATACTATATCAATATAATTTAACGTCATTCATTTTTTAAATGAAAGTTAATAATAGCTTTATATAAAAATGTTGCATATTGCTCACGTGTTACAACTTTATTCGGTTCAAACTTTCCATTTCCTGTCCCTACTATGACATTATTTGATTGCAGAGCACTAATTGAATTTTTTGCCCAGTAATTATTCGGTACATCTGCAAATGTATGCTGTTGCTTCACTTCAAATGAAAATGCCTGTGTAAGAACTTGCGCTACTTCTGCACGTGTAATTATTTCCCTAGGTCTAAAGTTCCCCTTCTCATCACCTTTAAAAATACCGCGTTCTGTTAATGCTAAAATTTCATTTGGAAACATTGTTGATCTTTCAGAAATATCATTATACGGATTTTTTAACGGTCCTTCATGTTCTATATTAAGTGCGCGATATAGTACTGCCGCCACTTGTTCACGTGTTACGTTATCACCTACACCAAACTTTCCATTTCCATAACCTAGCATAATTTTATTATATGCCGCATCTAGAATGTAATCATATGCCCAATGGTTTACTGGGACATCGTCAAATACAATCATTTCAGGATATTCTTCTGCTTTTATGTTAGGAACATTTGCACTTACCAACAATCCACCCATAATAGTCGCTGCGGCCATTATACGTAACATTTTTTTCTTCATTGTCCTCTCTCCTTCATTTCCACTTTATTAAAAATGGAACATAATAGACTAAATTCTTTTTTCATATTACATATGCTGTATTTACAAGCCTTATGTAATATATTGCATTTTTAACATCTATTATTTTGAAGATTACTAGGTGAGCCAATTCGCTCTCAATTCCAATTGGTATTCTGAATTGTATACAAATCATTTGAAGAAATATTCCCATCTTTACGCTCTAGTTCCTCTGTTTGATTTTCAAAAGGATAGACAAAAGCTTTTGAAAAGATGTTATATATACAATATTCTACTATCTACTAATCAAGTCCTTCACTTATAAAAATTTCACTTTATAGACAAAAAAAGCACAAATATAATCTACTTGTACTTTTTTACACTCTTATTTATTCCATTTTCCCTGGTGAATTATCGATTGCCTTTTTTAAGAATTTCGCAAATTGCCCACGTGTTACAAGCATTTCAGGTTCAAACTTCCCATCGCCTGTTCCTACTACAACGTTATTAGATTGTAGCCCACTAATCGCATCTCTCGCCCAATAATCTTCTGATACGTCTGTAAATGTATGAGGTTGTTTAGCTTTCAGATTATATGCTTTCACCAAAATTTGCGCTAGTTCCGCACGAGTTAACGTATCTTTTGGACGGAAGTTCTGATTTTCGTCTCCTTTAAAAATACCGAGCTTTGTTAACTGTAAAATTTCATAAGGAAACATTGTTGATTTCCCGTCAATATCTCCATATGGATTTTCAATATGTACATTTCGCTTCAAATCTAGTGCGCGATACAGTACTGCCGCTGCTTGTTCGCGTGTTACATTATCTTCTACACCAAATTTCCCATTTCCGTAGCCATACATAATTCGGTGATGCACTAGTTCAACAATTTCATCATATGCCCAGTGATCCTTTGATAAATCATCAAAATCTATAATAATATTAGGACCAGATTTTTGATTCACGCCAGTATTTGCAGAAGCACCATTTGCACTTACAAATATTCCGCCCATTAACGTTAATGATGTAGCTACTTTTAATAACTTCTTCATTTTAGTCATCCACCTTTTTCTTTATTCACCTCTTTTTCGATTATATTGAATACTCAAAATCTTTACAATATTATTTAATTATTGGAATAAATCACGCTTCTGAGCATACTTGCACTCTTTCATCTCGCGGCTTCCGAAAAGTAAACGCCATCCCTACAAATATTAGGACAATCCCTACAATTTGCATACTAGTCGGTCTGAATCCAGTAAAGACTGTATCTAATACAATTGCAACACCAGGATCTAGAAACACTAATACAGAAATTAGTCTCGTCGGTAAATCTCTTAAACTGTCAAAAAACAAATAGTACACAAACCCTGTATGTATAAGTCCTGTCGCTGTAATCATGATCCAATTCGTTTGTGTTAATCCTTGAAATGCTCCGAAATCTATAAATGGTAATAGTAAAAATATACCTAAAAATGTTTGTAAAAATGTCATCGCATACGCACTCGTATGCTTAATTCCTTTTCCGAGCAACGTTGTAAATGCATAAAATAAAGCTGCAAGAAGTGCCCACACCATTCCAGATGACATTAATTTCTCAAGCGACACATTGCCATCTACTCCAGCTATTAAAACTGTACCGATAAAACAAATAATGATGGATATAATAGAAAATACTGTAAACCTCTCTTTAAATACAATACTACCAATTATTAATACGATGATCGGTGCAAGATGATATACAGAAATTGCAATTGTAATCGACATAACTTCAAACGCTTTAAATAAAAACACCCAGTTAAAAACAAGAAATACACCACAAGCTAATATTTGCATGGTTTCTTTTTTGTTCCATTTCTCACTTTTGTACTGCCCCGTTACGAACCAACATAATGCTAAAAATATAGTCGCACAAATACAACGAACGAATACTAATTCAAAAGACGGTAAACCTGTCTGGACAGAAAAAAATCCAATCGATCCGAAAATAGACATCGAAAGAATCATTTTTATAGCCGGCATTGATTTTGAATGAAACAAAATATTAACCTCCTAAACATTTCACTGAATATTCCATATATTATACACTATAATTTTCCAAAATTCGAATACTCCACAATAAAAAGAAGCAGTATACTACTGCTTCTTCTGTTTTTCATATTGTTCAAACGTATGAATTCTTTCGAAAATTGGTGGATGTGTGTATAAGAAAAATTTCACTAACGCAGGCGGATTTACTTGGCTTAAACTTGTTTTTGATAAGTATTGAAAAGTTCTCACACCTGAATTTCCATCTTTCGTCATATTTAAAGCGTATTGATCTGCCGCTCGTTCTTCTATACGAGAAACGTAGTTTGTTGCTGGTTGTGATGCAAAGGATAGTACAGAAGAAATTAAGAAAAATAAAGGTAAAATCGAGAAACATGCCATTTTTGAAACTTTCAGCGTATCTCCCCATTTTCGAATACACATATTTAAAATACGACTAATTAAATACATACCTATAAACGATAGCAAGACATAGCTCGCAACGCCCCAATATATATGTTTCATTACGTAATGTCCCATTTCATGAGCCATTATAAATAAAATCTCTTTATCTTTTAATTGCTTAAGCGTCGTATCCCACATTACGATACGCGAGTTAAGGCCTATTCCTGTTACATATGCATTTAACGAATTCGTTTTTTCCGACATATTTACTTCATATACGTGTTTAGCTGGAATATCAGCTTTATCTGCCATCGCTAAAATTTTCGTTTCTAATTCTTTATTTTTCAGCGTCGAGAAGTCGTTATAAAGTGGATCAATAATAACAGGTTGCACGAACGTTAAGAAAATTGTAAACGGTACAGAGAGCGCCCACCCTGCTAGCCACCATCTCTTCGGGAATTTACGGATAAGCCATAAAAGAACAGTAACAATGAGTAACATCGTCGCATAATTAACCCAAAAATCGATAACGTGATCTTTTATCCAGCTTTGTGTACTTTGCGTGGAAATACCGTAAGCAACCGACACTTTACGCCCAATCCATTGCATCGGCAGGGCAAGGACTGTTGTCAGTAATGATAAATAAAAGAAATAAATCGCAACTTGTAAGACATTTATTTTTGTCGTTTCCTTCGACCATTTCTCAAACTTTTTTGAAATACCGAGCACAAGTACAAACAATAAAATAATCCATTCAAGAGGCGTCGCTAAAAAGTACAGTAAGTTTTTCACGCGCGAATAATCTTGGCTTAGCGTAAGCTCCCTCGCATTCATAAAAGTCTCTGGATCCGCACTCGTTCCTTTATACATGTCTGGAATGAGTTCATGATTCCATCCAAATAAATACCAATATATAAGTAACGCAAACCCAACGTACAAAAAAAGCGACCACCCAATAACTTTCCTCACGCTATTCCCTCCTCTATGCTGCCTGTCTATTATTATTGTAAGTTCGGACTTTCAAAATTAGAACAAGCTAATTGTGAGAATTGTTCTAGCTCGTTCAATTTATATAAAAAAACTCTTCTATTACAAGAAGAGTTTTCCCTATTTTTAAATATTTTCTTTGTCTCATAATCTATGTATAAGAAATGTACTTACAAACTAGCGTCGTTATAATAATCCGCCTTAAGGAAGCACATCTATTAATAAACTAAAATCTTGCAAAGAAAAAGAACTATATTTCATAATACCTTGTACAGTTAAAAGTAAAATAAGACCCATCACACACATATAATTAATACTTTCTTCATGCTTTTTCTCAGCAACTACTCCGCCCGTAATGCATAAAATCCCTAATAAATGGAGCGCTAAATACATAAAAAAGTAAGCTTCCTCCCAGCGAAGAACAACATTTACTGTCGTAATTAATACTAAACTCAGTACAATCAAATAAAAAAACTTATTTGACGATATTGTTTCATTCATATAATTTTATACATCCCTTTCAAATTACGAATTAATGATGATTTAGTTTTCATAAAATAAAAGTCCCCACTACTTTCTCAAACATTTTATGAGCCCTAACATAATTTTCTTCGTTCTTTACATACTGTCTGAAGATACGCCTCATCATTTCTTCCACAATAAAGCTAACTATTATTAATGTCCCTAACACGATAAGATGAAATCATTATTGATGGAGAAGTACTTACGTCTAATAGAAGTGGAATCTATCATTTCCTTCAATATTTTCTCAAACATCTTCTCTACCTTACTTATCCCCCACTATGCTCGAAAAGCTCTTTTCCTTCTCCGCATATATAACAGGCACTTCTTTACTCCAATATTTGCGATTCACAAATAAAAAGATGAGTACTAAGTTTAATCCTGCCATAAAAATAATTAATCCTGGAAAGAATGTCGTATAGTTCGAAAAATCGGCAAAACTCATTATCTTTTCTCTGCTTACTAAAAAAGATGAACTAAGCACAAACGCATTGTTTAACATATGAATGGCAATTGGCATGAGTAAGCTTTTCGTACGAATATATACAATTGATATTACGATGCTAAACACAACTGCACCAAGGAAATCAACATGTAAGCATGCAAATAAAAGTGCTACAACGACCACCGCTATACTAGTACCCCATTTTGCTGCAAAACGCTGTAGTAAAAATCCTCGAAAAACAAACTCTCCGACAATAGGCGCGATAAATACGACCATAATAAATTGATATACATATCCCCCGGTACTATCTATAATCGGTTCATGCAAGGCATTCATTATAAAATCTGGTGTAATCCACGCGAAGCTGTACATGTACAAAATAAGATAGCCGTAACTAAACATACATAGCATAATTGCGATATACAAAACTTGCACTAGATTAAATGTTTCGTTTCTATTAATAAATGATGAAAATGAAACACGATGCTTTCTATATCCGTAAAACAGCCATACTATTGGAAGGATATAAAATATAAGAATGTTTATAAAAGATGAATTCTGTATATGAAATGTATTTTCTAGCACTTCATTACTACTTCGTGCTATTAAAATTAATAATGCAAATACAATTAAAAAATATCTAGCTCGCATCGTTTGAAACGGATTCACATTCATCTCCTCCCCATGTTACTTTTATCATATCATTTGAATCTTAATTTTTTGTGAAAGAAAACCTTAAAATTTCCTTAAAAATTCCATAAGTTACAAAAAGATGATATGATATTCGAGGAAATTAGGAGGGATTCATATGTATCACGCAAATATTTTACTCGTTGATGATGAAACAGCAATTTTACAATTACTAACTACCATTCTTAAAAAAGAAGGTTTTTCTCATATTACAACTGCAACCTCTGCGGAACTAGCCTTATCTCTCACCCAGCAAAACAATTACGATTTAATCATTTTAGATGTGATGCTTCCTGGACAGTCTGGTTTTGACATTTGTCCGATCATTCGCCAAAAAACGGATTGCCCCATCTTCTTTCTAACAGCGAAAACTTCTGATTTAGATAAAGTATCTGGATTTTCATACGGTGCCGATGATTATATTACGAAGCCATTTAATCCACTTGAAGTAGTCGCTCGTATGAAAGCACAACTTCGAAGACATATGAAGCAAAGCGTACAAGAACAAAAAACGCACTCCATTTCATTTGGGAGATTTGAAATTGATCAACATTCTGCGGAACTAACAGTAGATGGAAACGTTGTCGAATGTTCCGCTCAACTCTTTCAATTACTACTCTTCTTTTGTGAGAATCCGAACTACGTATTTTCGAAAGAAGAATTATACGAAAAAGTTTGGGGAGCACCTGCCTATAATGGAGATGATAATACTGTTATGGTTCACATTCGAAAACTACGTGAAAAAATTGAACATGATCCAAGTAAACCAGAATACATAAAAACAGTTCGTGGACTTGGCTATAAGTTCATTACAAAGTAGGTTAAAGATATGAATTTTAATAAGAGACTTATAATCCAGTTTATTTTACAACACGTTTTCGTCTTAGTTACGTTACTTATCGCAGTAGTTGCTTCTTTTTCTTATTTAATTTTTCTTCTTAATAGTACTTTATATGAACCTAATATTTCTGATTATGATACCTTTACAATCTCCGAATATATTTCTTCTGAAGACAATAAAATTACTTTAAAATCTGAGGTAAAAGATTTAATAAAAGAAAAGAGTGATTGGCTTCAAATTGTAGATGAAGATGGAAAGGTCCTTTACAACTTTAATACGCCTAACGATGTTCCTACCTCTTACACAAAGACATCCTTACTTACGTATTTACAGAATAGCAGCAACAGTATTTATAAATTTAACTATTGGGAGATTAAATTAGAAAAGAAACCAGCGATCGTTATTTACGGTGCCAAACTAAAAAGTAATACTTTACTAAAAACGATACAACAAGGACATCCTTCTTTATCATTAAATGAATTTGCACTAACTGAACAAGAAAAACAATTAATTTCTAAAGAAAAAGCAACACTACAAATATTTAATAACAATGGAGAAGAAGTTTTTTCCTATCCAACTGGGAAGAAAAAAACATTTTCAGCCATAAAAACGGCTCTTAATGAAAAAGAACCGTGGAATTATAAAGAAAATACATCTAGTTTTTACGATTCAAATAGCGGTCATCTCGTCGTTGTATCCGCCCCAAACGCTCATTATTATCCAGATGATGAATTAGATGATGTATTTACCAAGAAACTTCTAATCGGATGCAGCTTAATCCTCCTTATTGTGTTTGTTTATTTAGTCATTCTTTCAATTTGGTATGGAAATAAGTTTGGAAAGCCTTTATTACATACGATGCGCTGGCTTAAAAACATAGCCGGAGGAAAATATGAAGAACCTGTTAGTAAAAAAGGCAAACCTGTTCGGTTCCGGCGCTCCGGTAAAGAAAAATGGTCATTCCGTATATTTAAAGATGTTACAAACTCACTAGAGCACCTTTCTATTACTTTGAAAAAGAACGATGCAATGAGAAAAGTACTGCAACAAACACGTGAAGAGTGGATTACCGGCCTGACGCATGATCTAAAAACACCGCTTAGCTCTATATACGGCTATGCATTATTACTAGAATCGAAGCAATATAATTGGACTGATCAAGACATTCAACAATTTGGCCATGTAATGAAAGAAAAATCTCAATATATGACTACATTAATTGACGACTTAAGCTTAACATATCAATTAAAAAATGATACTCTTCCTGCGCAACACGTAAATGTTGAAATTAATCAGTTCGTCCAAAGAGTATTATTACAATTTATTAATAACCCAACACTACAAAATCAAAATATTGAATTTGTGCCAAGTTCAAGCAAAATCCAATATTTTATTGAAGAAAAATGGTTCCAGCGTATTATCGAAAACCTACTCGCAAACGCTGTAAAACATAATAATGAAACGACAAACGTAATCGTAAAACTTTCGCAAAATGCTAACTTCTTTACACTATCTATTTCAGATGATGGAAAAGGTATGGACGATAAAACGAAAGAACTTCTATTCGAGCGGTACTACAGAGGAACGAATACAGAAGAAAGCAACATCGGAACTGGACTTGGCCTCGCCATTACAAAACAGCTCGTTCATGCTCATAACGGAACGATCTCCATTGATAGTGAACTTGAAAAAGGAACGACGATTATACTTATGTTTCCGTTTAGTTCATAGGAAAGACGCTGTAGGGCGTCTTTTTTTTGAGGAATTTTTTTCGGTGAATGAAATTATGAAGTGGTTTTTCGTATTAGTTCTACGGTACATGAATTTATATCGGCGCAACTCAAATTATATCAGCGATTTTCAAGATATATCGATTTACCGACAAAAATCGTCAAATGTGGCAACCTATATGATAAAAAAGCGAACCACTGAGTGGTTCACTTTTCCTCTTATTATTTCTTCTTCACTGGTATCCAAAGCTCAACTTGAGCAAACTCACTTTTATCTGCATGGGAACGCTCATCGTATAGCTCAAATTCTGTAACTCCGCAATGCTCATATCCTGAGTGCGGGAACCATTCTGAGAATACTGCATTCCATGTTTGATGAATAGACGATACCATTTCTTCATGAGGAACTTTCGGCGTTGTAAATACTGCATATGTCGCAGCTGGGAATGTACGCTTTGCAACTGCATTTGGTACATTTTCAAAGTCTGTAACTTCCATTCCGATAATATAAGTGAAGTCCCCTGTCTCTAAATTAAAATCAGTACATAATCCAAGTTCTACCCATTGGCTCGTATCTTTACGATTCGGAATCGTCGTTCCAAGATCTTTTTGTAAATATTCTTGCCAAAATGCTGGAATGTCTTGATGATTTTTTCCTTCTTTACTTGTCGTCTTCAGTTCATAACCCGCCACTAAAAATTCTGGTTTATTTACAATACGATATTCCATTTGTATGCCTCCTAAATACGGATTTAATTTTCTTTGCTTTACATTCACTCTGTAATACATCGGTGTTTCGATTTCTTGTTTTCGATATTCACTTGGTGTCATTTGAAATAATTTTTTAAAGGCTCTCGTGAACGTTTCGTGAGATTGAAAGCCATGCTCAAATGCGATATCAATAACTTTTTCATCCGTATGAGAAAGTTGATAAGCTGCCCGGGCTAACCTCCTCTTTCGAACATACTCCATTACTGTATCACCTACTAACGCCTGAAATACACGATGAAAATGCGACTCAGAAAAACCTGCAATACGCGCCAAATTACGCAGCGTTTGTTTTTCCATTACATCTTCCTCAATATAATCAATTGACCTTTGAACTTGTGTTTCATAGCTTTCCATCTCTGTTCACCCGCCTTATATGTATTATGATAAAAGAGAATCATATCTGATTCTTGACGTTTTTTACTATAATTCTAAAAACAAATGTAACTTTTTTATATGTATTTCGTTGTTATGTATGAAGGGAGGGAAATTAGTGAAACGCAAACAATCATTAGAAGAGATTTACTCAGAGCATATGCAAGATTTATTTCGCTATCTTCTCTCCCTAACCGGAGATTCTCACTACGCGGAAGATCTTATGCAAGAAACGTTTTACCGAATACTAGTCCACATTGATTATTATAAAGGCGAAGAAATTAGGCCGTGGTTGTTTACGATTGCCTACAACGCCTTTATCGATTGGTATCGAAAAGAAAAAAAATATAAAACAACGACAGTTGAAGAATTCCATTTACCAAACGTGCCAAGTACAGAACATGCATATTTTGTAAAAAATGAGATTGCTAGTTGGTTAGATAGTTTATCCTCACTTCCGCTCGAAAGACGAAATATGCTACTACTACGAGATTACTACGGATTCACCTATAAGGAAATAGCAGAAATGACCGGTCTCTCATTAGCGAAAGTGAAAATTGAATTACACCGCGGACGAAAAGAAGCAAGAAGCATAAAGGAGTGATACAGATGGGTTGTGCAGAGTTTAAAAAACTTTGGGAGAAATATGAAAAAGGTACGCTCACACGTGATGAGCAAGAACAGTTAGAAAGTCATATAGAAACTTGTGCAGAATGTGAAGCTCATTTAGATGAATTGCTTACGAAGAGTGAACCCGTAAAGAAAAAATTACCTCCAAAAGAACTTAAAGTTCCTTTTTGGAGAATTAAGTGGAAACATCGTTTACAGATGTTTGGTTTTATACTAGCAATTTGTATCGTTATATATATGATTGGCGGGGTATTGTCTGCCTTTTATTTTCAAGCTAATAATGATAAAAAGCTAAAAGAAATAAGAGATGTTCCCTCTCTTGCACTTGAAGCAACTATCCCAAATAGCCGCGTCATGGGGGGCGGAACAAGTGTAGAAGCTTTCTTTCGAACAAACAGCCAATTTGATTTAGTCAAAACGATTGGTAAAAAAGAAATGCCACTCGGTACAATGGAAACGAGCAGCTTTTTATCTTCTTTAAATATCACAAATAAATCTTGGGTGAATATGCACTATCAACCGAACATCCACTTTGTTCATCCAAAAATAAAACAAGGTGATTATTTGAAAGAAGCATCTAAAAAGGTTTGGGATACACTTGCAAAGGTACATGAGGGAACCGTTGCAGAAGTAGCAATTTCTTTTGATAAATCCTACACTTTACAAGAGTTAGAACCACTTTTATATAGTGTATTTGAAGCACAAGAACTCCCTCCAACTCCTGTATGGTACGCTTTAGATACGGGGCAAGAAAGAATAAACGAAGAAGATTTCATCCTATCCGGGAGCGACTTTATAGGATTTCCAGAACATATAGGATTCCTTGATGATGAAACAGAAAATCTGAAAACGCAAGAGGATAAAGTTATTGAAATGATGCGCATTCTTTCTACACATGAAAAAACTGTAAATAAAGTTGCTATGCTTCTTGAGAATCAGCTGAACTTAGATAAACGTTATAAATATGTAAAGGATAACGGCGTAAAAGTATACGGCATTGTCATTACTGGGCCGTCGAAAGAGTTATTAAAATTACAAAACTCCCCGCACGTACGTTATGCGACTCTTGGAGATATTGAGGTTTGGAATTGGTTTGATAATTAATAAAAAGAAGTAACGCATTAGAAATGATGCGCTACTTCTTTTTTAATTCGCAATCACTTTCACATACATCCCTCTCACCGCTTTTTCATAAGCGATCTCACTCATCTTCCTTATGTTTTCTGACACAACAGACGATTGAATAACCTCACCTGCACGAAGTAACGGCGGATCAATAAGACGGACTTTATTTTTCTGATGTAAATTATACTCATTTCTATCTTCTTTTACTTCTATACTTGGATGAATTTTTCTTAATAAAACATGTACTTCTGGATCGTTACATAGCTGCAATTTCGATATAAGCTCATGATCTTCAAGAAGAAAGTCATCTGCATGAATAACCTTTTTATGAAGAGCTAACTTTAACGTTTTAGCTAACATATCATTTCCATAAATATTAAGTGGTTTCATAAAGAAATCGATTACTTCTTTGTAATACGTCTTCGTAAACCATTCTGCAATTTCAATATTTTGAAGAACCATTCTCCCATTAACTTCGATTAAATCATCTAAAAAATTTTGAGCTTCTTCTAAAGAAATATATCCATATGTATACATATCTCGTAATGTATAATCCACTCGGTCTGCACATAATTCTGGTGCTGATCTTTCCAGCAATGTCCACTTTGAATCATCTAATAAAATATCTTCATAGTTATAACCATGTTTTGAAAGAATCGCCGGGATTTCCGAGTTTTTCACGACAGCACTAAATATTTCTTCATGATAACTTTCATTTTCGTTATCAAAAACGTAATCGATCACATGAGAAAAAGCAGTATGCGATACATCATGCAGTAAACCAGCAATCTGTTCCTCTACTGAACCACCGAGTTTTTTTATTAACAACATAACACCAACTGAATGATCAAAGCGTGTTACATTCCACTTCTCATTTATTAAGTAGCTTGCGCCGTTTTGATGAATACCTTCTAGTCTTTGCACAGACTTACTTAAAATTAATTCTTCTAACACTTTATCTACTTTAAACTCACCGTATATGACATCTGATATGATCACCTAAAATCCCCCTTTTCAAGCAGAGTCTTCTTATAGTATCTCTTTTTCAAAGGCAAGTAAATACAATATTTCACAATAAAAACATGAATGTTCTGATTTATTTTGTATCTATATTTAAATATATATTGGTATTACATTTATTTTTGTATATATTATAAATGTCTGTTATTTGTTTTAATTCATTTACTATACTTTTATTGAGCGCTCCTTATGTGGAGCCTTTTTTATTTTTAAAAATAGAGAGCTATCAGCCCTCTATTTCATAAATCTATTCAAACGTAACCTCCACCTGCACAATCTCAGATCTACTTCCAAGTCTAAGCGGTGGTCCCCAGAATCCAAATCCAGAAGAAACAATTGCGTGGAATGCACCTTTTTGTGCATATCCCCAGTCTAGTTCGTACATTCTTCTCGTCACAATATGGTTCGGCGCCATTTGTCCGCGGTGCGTGTGACCGGATAATAATAAATCAACGCCGGCGTCCGCTGCTTGTTTTAATTCAAATGGTTGGTGATCCATTGCGATAACAGGAAGCGATTTATCTACCGTACTCATTAGATTTTCAAAGCTTTGACGATCACGCTCTGTTTTATCCCTTCTTCCGACGAGATAAAAATCATCTTCAATTGTAATGACTTCATCTAAAAGAATACGAATATCAATCTTATCCATCTCTTGTAAAAACTCAGGAACAGCTCGGCCGTAATATTCATGGTTTCCTAACACACCATATACGCCTAATGGAGCTTTCATCTGTTTCATGATTGGTCCCATATTTTTCTGAATGAACACACCTGGATGATCATCGATAATATCACCAGGCAGTAAAATAATATCGGGCTCCATTTCATTTACATGACGGACAAGTCTCTTTAAATGCGAAACACCAGACAATTTACCGAAATGCATATCAGAAGCCATCGCAATGCGTAAACTTTTACGCCCCTCTACCTTTTTCGGTATGTGCACTTCGTATTTTCTTACTACCGGACTATACGCATTAAATACTCCATACGCAAAGATAAAGATAAATGTAGCTATCACAGCCGCCCCTGTCCAAATAATTGCTGTTTCTTTCTCCACCCCAAATTGAAAAAGGAAAACTGTAATATCAGCAAGTGGCAACAACATAAGCGCATATTGTATGACCGCAAACCAAATTGAACCGACCGTTCGTAAAAATGGCAAAAACTTAAACACTTGTACGAGAATATACGCATATGAAATAAATCCAACTACGAAAGCGTAATATCCCCAAGATTCCCAGCCAAATACCGCACTGAGCCAAACCCATCCGTTCCAGCCTATGTAAAACATAAGTAGTGTGTATACAAGTAACATAGTAAATATATTGAAATAACGAAGATTCTTCACAGCCAGCCTCCTTATTAATTTCTTCTATTATAACTTGTTATGCACGTTAAACGTAAATATTAAGCACCTTGTTCATCACAGTAAAGATCTCTAATTGTTATATTTGCATCTAACAATTAGAGGTCTAAATTAATAGGATCCTTTTGTTACATTCATTTTCTACTTATGAAACCTTACAAGTTTGTCACCTTTACGTAAGGTTATTAGATAGTTTATTTACTATTGCAATGTAATAATAAAAATCAGATTCTGTTGCAATATTCCTCAGCTCTTTATGTCTTCGGAAACTTTGCAACAAATCCTGAAACATACACTTTGCTAGTAACAATGATGAAGGAGAATAGAAAATGAAAATAGCAAAGAGAAGTAGGAACATGCTTATAGTATTTATTGCTATTTTTGTGACCTTATATACTTATTTAGCTTTTACAAAAGAACCCGTTATAGAAGCTAACGCTGCTATACTAATGGATGCACAATCAGGAAAAGTTGTTTATGGTAAGAATGAAAATGTGCCCCTTGCTCCAGCAAGTATGTCAAAGATGATGACCGAGTATATTGTACTAGAAAAAATTCATAACGGTACATTAAAATGGAGCGATCCCGTCAGAATTGGTCCAAATGCTGTAAATAGTATTGGAGCTAAGATCAATATACGAGTTGGTAATCGTTTAACTGTTAGAGATTTATTTCATGCGATGGTAATATCATCAGCCAATAATGCTGCTGTTGCTTTAGCTGAGCATATTTCTAAAAGTGAAGAGAATTTTACAAAGCTTATGAATATGAAAGCAAAGCAATTAAATTTATCTAATGCGACTCATTTTGTTAATGCTACAGGACTACCAAATGCTCAAAATAAAGAGTCAAAAATGACTGTTTTAGATGTCGCAACGCTCGCGCAACATTTGTTAAAAACATATCCCGAAGTTTTAGATATAACCAAGCTAACAAACTATACATTAACGTATAATAGTTCAACTATAATAACTACAAATAAGATGCTCGATACATCTAATGATGAATTGTATTTTCAAGGAATTGATGGTTTGAAAACTGGATTTACAGATGAAGCAGGATACTGTTTTACAGGCACAGCAAAACAAGGTGAAAACAGGCTGATTTCTGTTGTTGCGGGAACTAAAGAAGATACTAAGAGATTTATAGAAACAAAAAAATTATTTTCATATGGATTTAATAAAATTAGCTCGACTTTTTTGAATTGGTAGCATTAATCTTTAAATTATGATAAATAGATAATACGAAATTATATAGAAACGTAAATTTTAAAATAGATTGCTATAAGGAGTAAATAAAATGATTAGAAAATTAATAGGCCGCTTAGTAGGGGGAGCTGTTCTTCTCTTCCTATGCATATATATTTTTTTCCCTAGTATAACTGACATCGCTAAAGGCAAGGACGATATACAAAATAATGATGGATCTGTAACTATTGGATCCCCCAATAGTGTGGATGTAGTAGTTAATAAAAATAGGAAACTTCCAAGTAATTATAGACCTGACGATTTAGTTGTACCTAAAGTTACTTTTGCATTCGATGGGATTCAAGAAAAAAGTCATTTACGAAAAGAAGCTGCTATCGCTTTGGAAAAATTATTTGCTTTAGCGAAACAAGATGGAATAGTACTACATGCTATATCCGGATTTCGTTCGGAAGAATATCAACAAACTGTTTATAGACGAAATGTAGCGAAACAAGGTCAAGTCCAAGCTGATAAAGTTTCTGCACAGCCAGGTCATAGCGAACATCAAACAGGTTTAACGATGGATGTTTCTGCGAATAGTGTCAATAATACACTAGAAACTCAATTCGCGAATACTACTGAAGGAAAATGGCTTAAAAACAATGCTCATCGTGCTGGCTTTATTATACGTTATTTAAAAGGAAAAGAGCACATTACAGGTTATTCATATGAACCATGGCATATTCGATACGTAGGTGACATTGCAACAGAAATATACGAGAAAGGTATCACCTTAGAAGAATATCACAATGAAAAATAACCCATCACCTTGTTAAAAACACCTTAGGAGGTATATGGCGAAACAATTATATACTGCACCCTACATCTCTGTACCTATAGAATTGGCAGATAATAAAAACAGTGCAGTGGAATTTATTCGTAAATTAACTCAAATAGCTTCCAAATGAATATAAAACTGAGAAGTATTGATTAAACAAAAGGCTAAGAGGCATACCTTTAGCCTTTTTATCTTTCATTTGAACTAAATGAAATTCCGAATAATAAGTATACTTCACGTTTAATCATCCCTTACTATCCGTCCCGTATAACGGGTGAATACGATCTCCATTATAAAAATAACAGCACATTATCATTTCAGAAAAAGTTACATGCAACTACACCAGTAAATAAAAAATTGATGAGATGAAATACATACAGATTGCAAAAAAAATACACCCTTAATTTAGATGCATTTTCATTCTCAACGTAGCAATTTCATGTTTTGTATCTCTATTCTACCCCATAATACGTTCTTCCCCATAACAAACAAATACTTGCTTTTCCGAACGTAAAGATACTATATAATATTCATCTGTAAAATGCCCTACTATATAACCCATTTTCCCCGCTAGTTCAATTGTTTCTTTATTAAAATATACTCTTGTCCGATCAAATTTTATATATTTTATTATATTTTCTAACTCTTCTTCGTTTACTTCCTTCTCAGAGAAAAAGAACATAAGACTTCCCTCCATACATACAGGAGAAATCACATCGAAAATATTAGTTGTATTATCATACTGATTCGTTAAAATCGTGCTCTTTACAGTGGATTTTTTCCAGTTTAACTCTTTTAATTCTTTTTCCAAAATGTAATTTTGCACCTTTGTTAATTCTTCTTGAACCCCTTCAAAATTCACTAAAATATATAAATGAAATCTCGATATCATTGTTTCCATAAATCGTTCCATGCCTGTATCAACATCAACTATATATCTATTAACCGATGATAATAACTTTGAAATTTTATCATTTTCAAAATTATCATGTTCATCTAGCACTAGAAAATACTCGTTTTTTTCAGTTGCAGGTTTGTGTATTTCAATATATATATCCATATTTTCTCCTTGAAAGTAATTAGACACTCTTTTTATTTATTCAGTACTTGCCCATCTTCATCTTTTGGAAACCTCATTATAATGCCCTCTTATCTCTTATATATCATTAAAATCTTTATTTTTATGAGAGTAATGCTTTTTGTCTGTAAAACTAACAAATTCTATCCCCTCACAGAAACTAACATCACCATCTACAACATTACTTCCCCAAAAAGAAAAACGTTTTAAATGATCTAATGTTTGTATACAACTTATTGTCGGTATATCCCCACAATTGAAAAGGTGCAACACCTCTAAAGACTCTAAACATTGAATAACAGAAAAATCTTCAATATTTTTGCATGCTTCCATTTCTAAATTAAGTAATTTTCTACTCCCATACTTTAAATGCTCTATCGTTTTTAATGTACGTAAATAATTTAATTGTAACGACTGCAATTTATTAAAATTTTCAATACCATTGATTGAATCTATTTTAGATTGTGTAATCCTTATATCTTCTAAATTTCGTAAATGTTTCAATTCAGTCAAATCTCTATTTTTAGGACTGTATTTCCATAAAGACAGTGATTTTAAATTCGTTAGTTCCTGTAAGCCTGTTATCTTTTTATCACAGTACATCGTCAAGCTCTCTAAGTTTGTTAATTTATTTAACTCTAATTTATAATTAGACTCCATTACTGATATATCTTGAAGTTTATTTAAATCATATATACCCGATACATCTTTTAAAAACATGTTATCTAACATTAAATGTGTAATATTCTCACACTCATTTAAAAAGTTTATATCTTCTAATTCATAGTACATATCACATATTTGTACTCCAGAAATATTAAACATATTAATATATTCTATACATTCACCTAAATTTTTTTGAGATACTAATACAGTTTCCCCATGCACATCTTCTCTTACATAAAAACCATTTTTATATTTTAAGTTCATCAAATCTTCCTCAATCATCATTTTTATGCATTATATTTTTAAATAAAAAATTATTACTTGTACAAATGAGTAGGATCTCAGCTATTCCATTTTATATTAACTTTCACTAGCAATATTTCAAATCCCTATTTTCACAATAAAAAAGACTATCTAAAATTTAATTTAAAATAGTCTTTCATTATATATTACCCTACAACTTGCGTTTCCCATCCATCATAACTATCACATGTCCCACTATAAATACCCTCTAATTATCTATACAGTTTTCGCATACATAATATGAAAATAACAGCTAAGACCATAAATAATAAGTGCAATCATTGTAATATACCACTTTCCCTTGTACTTCTTTACACACTGCATAATCCCCCAAAGGCAAAGTAATATAATTGATTGAATCACTAAGATATTTAGCGTCCCTAACAGGGTAGCTGCCATAGGGTAAATGATCCATATGCTCAACAATGAACGTATTACTAGAATCATGGCAAAGATTCTCTTATAATGAAACAGTCTTATACTACCTATGCAGTACTCTTGTAAAAATACGATAGATGCTACTAGCATATTCAAACCCAAAATTAATAAATATTCTAAAAGCTCTACCAATCCTAAATTCTCCTTCTTAAATTTATTTACGCTTTCCTATCGCATTAGAAATACGCATTAACTTTGCTTTTGTAGAATTCTTCTTCGCTTTAGCTAGCCTTTCTAATCGTGCACCTGGAAGCCTTTCAAAGTGTTTTTTCGGGTTTCCAATAAAACGAGACACGTTACGTCCTGCTTGTTTAAACGGGATTCGCCCCCTTCCTTGAATAGTTTTTTTCACTACTCTTATCCCCCCTTGCATAGGAGTTATAAACCCAAACACTCTCCCTACACCACCAGAAATCAAGCCACTTAAAGCACCTTTCCCTGCAGCTTTCAAACCACCTTTCCAAGTATATCCAGTATTCCTGTTTTAGTATAAATATTTAGCTACTCCAAAACCAGCACCAATTGCTGCACTACCAACCCACCAAGCTACATGCCCATCAGGATCAACCTTCATTACCGGATTATTGTCTGCACACGTATACCCATTCATTGTAACCGGATCATCTTCATCACCTGGATCAGGATCCGCCAATAAGAACACCCCATGCTCCGGATTATAGTACCTCGCAATCAAGTAATACATACCAATTTCTTTATCATACATGTATCCCGCATATCCAAATGGATTGTCTGCTGCGATATCTTTCGTATCACTCTTTAATACGTTACCTCATGCATCATATTCATACGTTGCTACAACTTCTTTATTTTGATCTGTCATCGCAACAACATCACCACGAGGATTAGAGTGGTAGTATAACGTTTGTCCTTTTGTCTTCATTGCTAGACGCGCGCCACTTGTTGAGTATACATATTGACGAAGTACATTTCCGCTACCATCCGTCTCGTACAACGGATTAATACTATCTCCATCATAGAAGTAACGTGTTACTTGACCATTTACACTCTTTTCAATACGACGATTATCATCATCATATTTATAAGTTGCGAATGCATTGCTTTCACCTTGTTTTGTGATAGCTACAATCTGGTCATGTTCATTCCATGTATACTTGTACTTCCCATCTGATGTACGATTGCCATTCGCATCATATGTTAACGATTCGTTTCCGAATTTTACAAGCTGGTTTCCTTCATTGAATGTTGCCGCTATAGATTTTGTTTCTTTTCCGTTCTCTACAACTTTAACACTCGTACGGTTTCCAAATCCATCATATGTGTATGATTTACTTGTCCCGTTTGGTAATGCCTCGTTTAATAGTTGGTTAATCGGGTCATATACAAAATTTGTTTCTGTTACTTTTCCGCCTGTACTTTCATGCTTTATCTTCGTACGGTTACCCGATTGGTCATATTCATATCGTTCAGAAAGTAGAATACTATTTGACGTACCTACTACTAAATCTTTAATTTTGTTCGCATGGTCATAGTTGAAAGTAGAACCCGAACCATTTCCGGCTGTATACGTACGAACATTTCCTTGATCGTCATAATCAAAGCGATACGTTTGAGAACCATCTGTCACACGAATGTTTTGATCTAACGTGTTGTAGTCATACGATACTTTATTTGTGTATCCGCCTTGCGTTACTGTTTGTTCTTTTAGTTTTTCTGTCTTACTGTTTGCTTTGTCATGATACGCCCAGTCAATTTTTCCACCTCGGCTATCCGTTGCACTTGTCGCGCGGTCTGCCTTATCGTATGTTTTTGTACGTTCTACACCGTTAACATGGTCTTTGACTTTCGTAACTTGTCCATTTTGATCACGTTCATATGTAAATGAATCTTTTCCATTGCGTTTTTCTCCAACGACGCGATCTGCTGTATCATATACAGACTCTAAAATCGAGCCATTTGGCATTTTTGTTTTAATCTTGTTTGCATTTTCATCATATGTGTGTTCAATACGGCGATTTAACGCATCGATATACACTGTATTTTTATTATCTACATCATATTCATATTTGTGTGTTTGCGTTTTACCGCCAAACATGATAGATTTCTCTGTTGTATTTCCATATATCTATAACAAACTTCCCACTACATTTCATATAAAAAAAAGTTATCGCAACAAACAAGAGGAAGTCCCCCAAAATATATTTTAGGAGACTTCCTCTTATTAATAGATTGCTAATATGAGCGAAAATTCACTGTTAATCCAAGTTAATTTTCGCTCTCTTAAATCACAAAATCCTCCGGAATAAACACTTTCACTTCTCTCGGATGTACATATACAAACTCACCCGTTTGAATGTTGAGCTTTCTGAACTGCTCTTTACTAATTTCTGCTTCTAAATATTCATCTGTTCCGTCGCGCTTCAATTCTACATATACGACAGGGCCAACTGCGTGTGAGTATGTTACTTTCGCCGGAATGGCATCCACATTTTCTTTCGTACGAGCGATTGAAAGGTGATGTGGCCTTACGTATCCCACTCCGTCTACGTTTGAAACGTGCTTATGCTCTGGTGCTTCTAGTTCCACTGATCCTACATTTAGCTTACCTTTATGAACGCGGCCGTGAAATAAATTCGCGTTTCCTAAAAAGTCATATACGAACGGACTTGCTGGTTTTTCATACACTTCTTCCGGCGTTCCCATTTGTTCAATGCGCCCTTCATTCATCACGACAATGCGGTCCGCAACGTCTAACGCTTCTTCTTGATCATGCGTTACGAATACGCTCGTAATTTGAAATTCGTCATGTAGTTTCCGGAGCCACCTTCGCAATTCTTTTCGTACTTTCGCATCAAGTGCACCAAACGGTTCATCAAGTAATAAAATTTTCGGTTCTACTGCAAGTGCCCGAGCTAGTGCGATACGCTGTCGTTGTCCACCAGATAATTGCGCTGGGTAACGTTTTGCGAAACCATCCATTTTTACTAGTTTCAATAGTTCTGTTACTTTTTCTTCTATTACTTCTGCTGAGGGCCTTACACTTTTCTTTCTTACTTTTAAACCGAAAGCGACATTTTCAAACACATTCATATGTTTAAAAAGTGCATAATGCTGGAAGACGAAACCGACTTGCCGGTTTTTCACATGAATATTTGTTAAATCTTCTCCATCAAATGAAATGGCACCTTGATCCGCTTCTTCTAGTCCTGCAATAATTCGTAATAACGTCGTTTTCCCAGAACCTGATGGGCCTAATAAAGCGACCAGTTCACCTTTTGGAATATCCAAATGAATGTCTGTCAGCGCTTGAAATGTACCGTATTGTTTTGATACATTTTGAATTTGAATACTCACCGCACTCACCCCTTATTGTCGTTTTTCCATTCTCCATTCAATCCAGTTTTTTATAACGAGCGTAAAAACTGCGATGAGTGACATTAAAGTCGCCACAACGAACGCTGCTGAAAATTGATATTCATTGTACAAAATTTCAATATGAAGCGGCATCGTATTTGTAACGCCGCGTACGTGACCAGACACAACGGAAACTGCTCCGAACTCACCGATAGCGCGGGCATTACATAGGATCATGCCGTATAAAAGGCCCCATTTTATATTAGGTAATGTCACCCGCCAAAACATTTTCCAGCCGCTTGCGCCAAGTGATAGAGCTGCTTCTTCTTCACTTTTCCCTTGCGCCTGCATAACCGGGATTAATTCACGCGCAACGAACGGAAACGTAACAAATATCGTCGCAATGATAATGCCAGGGACAGAGAAGATGAGTTTTATCCCGTGTTCCAATAACCATCCGCCAAAAGCAGCACGAGGTGTAAAAAGTAAAACAAATACTAATCCCGCAATGACTGGTGATACTGCAAACGGCAGTTCAATAAGAGATAATAATAGTTGCTTTCCTTTAAACTGAAACTTTGTAATAAGCCAAGCCGCTGCTATTCCGAATATCGTATTCAGCGGTACAACAATTAATGCAACGAGAAGCGTTAACCTGATTGCCAAAAATGCTTCTTGATCTGTTACAGCAGCAATATATACATCAATTCCTCGTTCGAATGCTTTCATAAAAATTGTCACGAGCGGCAGTAATAGAAAGAGAGATAAAAATAAAATTGTTATCGTAATGAATAGAATTGGTACAAACTTAGATTCTTTTTTAACTGATACGCTTTTTACTATTTTCTTTTCTAATAATGTTGGTTCCATTTTCTCCCCTCCTATTCGCTTTTCAGTTCATGCCTTCTACTCCAAGTTTGGATCATATTAATAAGTAGTAGGAAAAGAAGGGAAATAATAAGCATCACAGCCGCTACAGCTGTTGCACCTGCATAATCATATTGTTCTAATTTCGTCATAATCATAAGCGGTGCGATTTCTGTTTTCATTGGCATATTACCTGCAATGAACACGACAGATCCATATTCCCCTAACGCCCGCGCAAAGGCGAGTGAAAAACCAGCAAGTAGAGCCGGGAATATTTCTGGCAAAATGATTTTCACAAATATTTGGAAGCGTGACGCCCCTAAACTAGAAGCTGCTTCTTCTACTTCTTTATCAATACTTTGCAGTACTGGCTGCACCATTCGGACGACAAATGGTAAGCCAATAAACGTCAGTGCAATAATAATTCCTAGCTGGGTAAAAGCTACTTTTATATGAAACACACTAAATATTTTTCCAACCCAGCCATTTTCCGCATAAAGCGTCGTAAGTGTAATACCAGCTACTGCAGTCGGAAGAGCGAATGGTAAATCGATTAGTCCGTCTAATAACCGTTTCCCTGGAAATGTGTAGCGAACGAGTACCCAAGCAATTAATAAACCGAAAATGGCATTTACGATTGCCGCTACAAGTGAGGTTGTGAGACTTACTTGATAGGAATGCAAAACGCGCTCACTCGTTATAACCCCAGCAAATTTCTTCCATCCTAGCTGCGAAGTTTGAATAAATACGATAGAAAGTGGTATAAGTACGAATAAACTCATATACAGCATTGTAAATCCGAGAGATAATCCAAACCCTGGTAAGACTCGCTTTTTCCTCATATAACGTCACCTCATCCCCCCTTATTTTTTATACATTTGATCGAATACGCCGCCATCATTAAAATGCTTTTCTTGTGCTTTTTTCCAGCCTCCAAATAGCTCATCTACTGTAAATAATTGAACTTTCGGAAATTGTGAAGCGTACTTTTCTGCTACTTTCTCGTTACGAGGGCGATAAAAGTTTTTCGCCGCAATTTCCTGCCCTTTTTCTGAATACAAATATTCAAGATATCCTTCTGCTACTTTTTTCGTTCCTTTTTTATCAACGACTTTGTCTACAACCGCTACTGGTGGCTCGGCAAGTATACTAATCGAAGGTGTTACAATTTCAAATTTATCTTTTCCAAGTTCCTTTTGTGATAATAACGCTTCATTTTCCCAAGCGATTAACACATCACCAATTCCTTTTTCAACGAAAGTTGTTGTTGCCCCCCGCGCCCCTGAATCTAGTACTTCTACATTTTTATAAATTTGGCCGACAAACTCTTTCGCCTTGTCTTCACTATTGTCATACTTCTTCAGCGCATATCCCCATGCACCTAAATAGTTCCAACGTGCTCCTCCAGATGTTTTTGGATTCGGTGTAATGACAGACACACCTTTTTTCGTTAAATCATCCCAATCTTTAATTCCTTTCGGGTTTCCTTTTCTCACAAGAAATACAATTGTTGATGTGTACGGAGTAGAATTATCCGCAAGTCGCTTCTGCCAATCTTCTGCTAATTGTTTCTTCTTACTAATTGCATCAATATCATAAGCGAGTGCGAGCGTTACAACATCCGCTTCTAAACCGTCAATAACGGAGCGTGCCTGACTTCCAGATCCCCCGTGTGATTGTTTTACATTTACTGTTTGACCATGCTTCTCTTTCCAATACTTCGCAAAGTCTTTATTAAAATCTTGATACAACTCACGAGTCGGGTCATATGAAACATTTAAAAGCTCAACTGTCTTTTTATCCCCGCCTCCTTCAGAATTACTAGTGGATGTTGCCGAACCACACCCTGATAAAAGAACAAATGCTGATAATAAAACACCTGTACTTTTCATAAATGCTGTCTTACCCCACTGTCTCATATATAAAGCCCCCTTAGTTTGTACAATAGAAAAAGGCACACAATTTCTTCACAAAAGTGAACATTGTGCGCCTTCAGTTTCTCTGATGAGCTTCTATTGTATTCTGTTTGATTTCTTTTCATTTTAATTCCGCAATTCATATGTGTCAACTCGGAATTTATTTTTTCTTAATAAATGAAAATCAGCGAGGATAGTCCCTCACTGATTTTCATTTCATTTTATTTCTTCAATTTATCTGTCTTTGCAATAAATTGTGCTGCTTCCGCACGGCTTACTGCTTTATCAGGAGCCCAGCCATTATCTGTTCCAACTGAAATGTTTTCTTGAATTAAAACATTAGCATACTTCGCTCCCCAATGATCTTTTAAATCAGCAAATTCTTTTGGTAGTTTAATATTTTCATTTCTTTCTAATTTATATGCATTTACAAGCATAGAAGCCATTGATGCACGGTTAATTAGCCCGCTCGGATTAAAGTTACCCTTATCATCACCTTTTACAATACCAGCTTTTTCAACTGCTGCGATGTAAGGTGTAGCCCAATGATTTTGAGCATCGCGGAATGATGGCTTCGCATCTTTATTAATTTCTAACCCTAAAACAGTAGCTAATATTTTTGCTGCTGAACCACGATCGATATTTTCAGCGGGGGCAAATGTACCATCTGGCTTACCGTGTACTGCCTCTTTGTCTACTAAATATTGCACTGACTCTTTTGCCCAAGTCGGTACATCTGAGAACTTAGATTTCTTTTCAATTGTACTTGCATCGATTTCAAACTGCACTTGATATTTATGATCATATTTAATTGCTGGAATTAATATATGCATTTGCATATTATATTTTTTCGAGAACTCATCGATTTCAAATTGGACAACCTTCGTACCATTATTTGTTTTATCTTCAGAGATCACTTTCACATCATGGAATGTCCCTACTTTATTAGTATCTTCTACTCTAAGATACTGGAAATAGCTACTATCTTGCACTGTTAACGTAACGATTTTTTTGTCACCTTGAATTGTTACTTTTGCATTTTTTAAATATGTTGAAGCAACCGATGTTTCATTTGTTTGATCTTTATAAGTTTTAAAAATAACATCGTATGTACCATCTGCAAGTTTACTATTTACATTCATTTCAACCGCTGCATCAGCTTTCGCAATCGGTGCCATAATACCGCTAAATGGAACTACTAAAGTTGCTGCTATAACGAATGCATTAATATATTTTTTCTTAATCATTATCAACATGACCTCTCTCTTTATATGAATATACCCAACATCCCTATCATATTGATAATGATTATCAATGTCAAATAAAAAAAATTAAACGAATAATACCTATTTATTACACAAATATGCTTTCCGATCATTTTTAAACAATAAATAATGAGCAGTATGCACTTTTCTCTCTAAATAGTCCAACGAATACGTACTCGATGGATCAACTAAATCCCCAATCGCTCCTGAAAGGTGATCAATTACCTTTTGCAATGTTTCTAAGTTCTTCTTCTCACTCTCCATATTCATTTCATCCATAATGTCACAAATGAGATATTGCACTTTCCGTAATCGTAATTCCTTCTGCTCCATACATATCCCCTCCGTATTAGTCATATTACGTTTTAAATATATGGGCTTATAGCTTAGTCAATTCTAAAAAACAAAAAGATATCCACCTCTATAACACTTAGTCATAGAGATGAATACCTTAATTTTTATACTTGCAATGCCTTCTCTCTCAAAGCTCTTCTTAACAATTTACCAGTTGTATTCTTCGGCAATTCTGTTAAAAACTCAATGCTCTTTGGTACTTTATATTTCGCTAAATGTAGCGTACAGTAATGCATCAGTTCTTCTTCTGTTACGTTCGTTTGTTTCAGAACGACGTAAGCTCGAACTGCTTCTCCTAAGTTTTCATCAGGAACGCCAATTACAACAACTTCAGCTACCGAATCGTGAGTATATAATACTTCTTCTACTTCACGAGGGTATACGTTATAACCACCAACTAAAACAATATCTTTTTTGCGATCGACGATATAGAAGTAACCTTCTTCATCCATTTTCGCTAAGTCACCTGTATATAGCCAGCCATCTTTAAGTGTCGCAGCTGTATCTTCTGGCGCATTATAGTAACCCTTCATAACGTTAGGTCCGCGAACAATTAACTCCCCAACTGCACCGACAGGTACTTCTTCCCCAAGTTCATTCACAATTTTATTTTCTACATGCCAAATATTTGTACCAATCGAACCTGGTTTACGAGGACGATCTAACGGATTAAAACAAGTAACTGGTGATGCTTCTGATAATCCGTATCCTTCTGAAACGATAACATCAAAACGTTGTTCAAAGTTTTTCAGAAGGGCAACAGGCATTGATGCACCACCTGAAATACAGAGACGAAGTGTCTTCACATCTTCTGCGCTTGCTTCTTCAAATAAATATAAGTAATTGTACATCGTCGGTACACCAGCAAAAATCGTTGGTTCATACGTACGACAAATACGGAATACTTCTTTCGGACTGAACCTCGGTACCATTAAAATCGTTGCCCCGTTCACAATCGGCGCATTTACCGCAACAGTTAAACAGAACACATGGAACATTGGCAATGCTGCAACGACGCGATCGTCCGCAGTATATTGTAAATATGACGCAACATCGCTAGCATTACTATATAAATTTTTATGAGTTAACATAGCGCCTTTTGGCTTTCCAGTTGTACCTGAAGTGTATAAAATAACAGCTACATCTTCTTCATCTAGTTCAGGACCTTCGTAAGTTATATCTCCAGTTCCTATAAGACTAGTAAACGTTTTCATTTTTTCGGTTTCTATATGAGTAAAATCTGATGAGGTTTCGCATATGATGATGTTTTCAAGTGAAGGAAGTCTTGTTGTAAGAGATTGTATAACAGGTAGAAGGACGTCGAGTACAATGATTGTTTTTACATCTCCATTTTGTAAAATATAATGTATTTCATCTGCTGTATAAATTGGATTAATCGGAATGACAGTTGCTCCGGCTTTCATCGTTCCGTATAAACCGACTAAAAAATGTGGTGAATTGCCTACAGCTAATGCGACATTGTCCCCTTTTCCAATGCCCATTTTTGCTAAATTGCCAGAAAACCTAGTGACCATTTCGTTTAATTGGTCATATGAGACCGACTGATCCATAAATATGTACGCCGGTTTATCCCCCTTATTTTTTGCCGTTTCAGCCAAAGATTGAACGAGATTCACACAAATCCCACCTTTATAAAATTTAGAATATTTAAAAATTCTAAATTAATTATATTAAAAGAAAATTAAAGTGGCAAGTGATATTCTATTAACTGCATATACACGGAGCATCTTCTGTTGAATTTCTTTGGAAGGATAAGGGAATTCCACTTACCAGCAAATTATTAAACTAGTACAGAAATCATTTTAGGATAATATGCATTCATCTTTTCTCTAAGTTTATTAAGTTCCTCTTTATTTAACGTCGTATGCTCCCCGTGCAAGTTAAGAGCGTCCGCTCCATCTTCATGAAAATACACCGTAACATATAATGTCGGTAACCCTGTATTGTCTTCATCTATTGAAAAGACGACATCTGGTGTTTTATTAACAGTGCTGAATGTTTCATTTCTTTTCCACTTCTTATTTTGAAACATGTTTTGTATTTCCTGTATCTTTCGTCTGTTATCTGTATGCGTAAAATATATAACATTATCTTTCGCTGGTTTTCCAATAGATAAAAGTGTGCGACTTGAGGACGTTTCATCGTTACAAGCTGTCATGCCGATGACTAAGCTGAGCAATAATACAACGGACATTACCCTTTTCATTTCGATCCGTGCCTCCTTTTGAATATATATTCCTTTGTAAGGGGCAGATGTCCTGTGATTTTATGTTTTGTGGTAAATAAAATTATATGGGCGATTTTCCAGATATATCGATTTACCGACAAATCCTGACAACCTAAACAAAAAGAAAGAGGCTGCCCTTTATGACAACCTCTCTCATTTTTAGAAGAATAAATGTAAGAAATCTTCTGTTGTAATATTACCAAAGTAGCGCACTATATCTACGCCTTCTAAAGCTACAGCGAATGCATCTTTATCAAATTGTATGCCTGTTAGACGTTCTTCAATGTCATGAACATCTAGTGATCCGAAGAAATCACCGTAAATTTTACATTCTGTTACTGTTCCTTTTTTCACTTCAAGGCGAACGTCAACTTGTCCAACTGGGAAACGGTGTGAATGTTGTAAGTTGAACTTCGGTGATTTTCCGTAGTTCCAGTCCCAATTTTGGTAGCGCTCTTCAGAAAGTTTATGGATCTCTTTCCAATCATTCTCTGTTAATTCGTACGTTGGGATTTCTGTTTCTCCTTCGAAAATTGTTTCTAGAAGAAGTTGTCTAAACTCTTCTGTCGTCATTTTTTCGTTTAAGAACTCTGTAATGTTCGCAACGCGGCTACGTATTGATTTAATTCCTTTTGATTGGATCTTATCCATTTTTACTTTTAACGCTGATACGACGTGATCGATTTCAGAGTCAAATAGTAACGTACCATGACTGAACATACGACCTTTCGTTGAGAACTGCGCGTTACCTGAAATTTTTCTACCTTCAGCTAAAATGTCGTTACGACCACTTAGCTCTGCATTTACGCCTAATTTACTAAGCGCTTTCGTTACAGGCTCTGTGAATTTTTTGAAGTTGCTGAAACTATCTCCATCATCTTTCGTAATAAAGCTGAAGTTTAAGTTTCCTAAATCGTGATATACTGCGCCTCCGCCTGATAGACGACGAACGACATGAATACCTTTTTCTTTTACGTAATCTGCATTAATTTCTTCTACTGTGTTTTGGTTTTTACCAATGATAATTGAAGGTTCGTTAATGTAGAACAATAAATATGTTTCGTTAATATCTAAATTCTTCACACAATATTCTTCAATCGCTAAGTTTATTCTAGGATCTGTAATCCCTTTATTATCAATAAATAACATCATATCACCTCATGAATTCCAGATGTAACCACTATGCGCAAGCATAATGTGGCCACTGAAAATTTGTTTTGCTTCTGTTACTAAATCAGATGGATTGCCTGTATGCGGTAAGTGCGTTAATAAAAGTTCTTTTACATTTGCAGTTTTCGCAATACTTGCTACTTCTGTACTATTCATGTGCCCTGCTTTTGCTGCTTCTTGATGTGCATACATATTACATTCACAAATGAAAAGATCAGCATCTTTTGTGAACGGAATAAATTCAGGAATATAACTTGAATCTGCGCTATATACTACAGCGTCATCACCCGCTGTAATGCGCATCGCAAAGCATGTAACAGGATGAACAGTTTTTAAGAATGAAATGGAAAACGGTCCAACTTGAAGTGTTTCTTCTGGATTGTACGCGATTCCTTTCGTATGCGGTGCATGCGTTAAAGAATTAAATCCGTTCTCATCAAACGAATGACCGTATATTGGTAACTCCGGTAGTTGTCCTTTTGTGGCACTCGTAATTAATCTCGCATATTGCAATACCCCAATGTCTGCAACATGATCGTGATGATAGTGCGACAGTACAACTGCATCTATATCAGATGGTGTTATATATTTTTGAAGCTGTGCTAGTACACCACTGCCACAGTCTACAAGTAAACGAAAACCATCGTGTTCAAACAAATACCCCGACGTTGCTTCTCCCGCTTCTGGAAAGCCGCCCCAAAAGCCGACAACAGTCATTTTCATATGTATCCATCCTTTCTAAAACCGAGTAGGAATGCATGTTTTACGTACATCCTACATTGTTAACTATAATCCATTTCCTAAACTTTTTCATTAATTTTCAATTTTGTTATAAAACAGTTGTTGACTTTTGTTTTTTGTACTAATACAATGATAGTAAGAAATGGAAATGGAGGGATTGACATGATCGATCAACCAATGGAGTTTTTCAGAAATTTACCGACGAAAACTTGTGCACACTGCGGGAAAGAAATTGATGAGCAGCACGAAGCATACCATAACAAATGTGACGATTGCGTTCACGAAGAATAGTAGTTTGTGAACATAAAAAAACCTAGCAGACATAGTCTACTAGGCTAATAACATCGTATCCTTCATCGTTGAACCTTTCACCAAGAGCTCCAGTTCAAACTCATACAATTCTTTTTTTCGATAATTTTTCGTATGGATTTTATCCATCATTAAGTCGACAACTTTTCGAGCCATCTCATCGATTGGCTGTTCAATTGTCGTAATACCTGGCTCTGTAATCTGTGATAAAATTTGATTATCAAAACCGATAACAGCGAGATCCTCTGGGATACTCCAATTATGGCGTTTCGCCTCTGAGATAATTCCAGCTGCAACCTCGTCGCCTCCTGCCAAAATCGCGGTAGGATTTTTTTTGTCCTTTAATACTTCATGGAATATTCTTTTTCCATCATCCCAAGAGAAAGCGTTTTCAAGAAAATCGATTGCTTCCACTTCTCTACTCTTTTCAGTAATAGCGCGTAAAAAGCCCATTTTTCGCTGTTGGCTAACAACTTTGGTTTCGTTACCACGGCAAAAAATAAGATTACGATAGCCTTGTTCTAATACATGATTGGCAGCTATGTATGCTCCTTGCGCATGATCAAATTTCACTGTTGGGACATTTGCTTCTTCAATATATTCATTACATAACACGATTGGACCGTGTTGTAAGTATGGCTCTACATCTTCCCACGGATTTTCTAGTGAACATAGAATAATCCCATCTACTTGTTTCGTAGATAATAATTGTAAATACTCCATCTCTTTTTCTGGTAAATATCTTGTTTGACAAATAATCAGTTTATATTTATGTTCAGAAGCAGCAATCTCGATTGCTTCAATAAATCGACTGAAGAAAGGATTTGTAATCCTTGGAACAAGCACCGCAATTGTTTCCGTTTTTTGTTTACGAAGCCTTCTCGCCGCAGAATTAGGAACGAAGCCTAAATGCTTCATCGCTAATTGAACCCTTTTTTTCTTCTCATCTGAAACATATGGATGATTATTAATCACCCTAGAAACCGTTGTCCTTGATAACCCCGCTAATTTCGCCACGTCCTCGATAGTCGACACGAAATTTTCCCCCTTTGCATGAAAACGTTTTCTTATCCTGATTATATAGTATATTATTGGAAACTGCAATATAGGTTGTTATGATTTTACTATATTAATATTATACATAGGGAAAAGTCTGTTAATGGAAGGAAGTTACACACTACTTTTAGAATTTTACAATAAGAATATTTATAAAATAAAGGATGATATTTCATGAATCGGACGGATCGTTTATTAGCTATATTAATTGAATTACAAAGAAAACAAACTGTCACAGCACAAAGCTTAGCTGAAAAATTTGAGACAAGTATACGCACTATTTATCGAGATATGGACGCACTCAGCGAATCCGGCGTTCCCATTTTTTCAATGCCTGGTCACGGCTATTCATTAATGGATGGTTATTTCTTACCACCCATTCAGCTTACGCCAGAAGAGGCCGTTACTCTTTTATTGGGCGGTGATTATATTGAGAAAGCTTTCACCTCTTCTTTTTCTGTACATGCGCAATCAGCAAAAGAGAAACTTGAGATAGTCCTCCCTACTGATCAACAAAAGAAAATTGAGGAATTGCGAGGAACTTTCCGTTTCCTTTCTCCTATATTTTCAAACCAGCAAGCCGAGCAAGAAAAACTAGAGAGCCAACTTTTCTTGTTACAAGAAGCTATTCAAAGAGAGCAATCTATCTCTTTTTCATATCGTAAACCGAGAGAAACTACGAAAACAAAACGTACCGTTCATCCTTACGGTTTAGTCAACATTTCAGGAATTTGGTACATCGTTGCTCATTGTTTACTGCGAAAACAAATACGTAATTTTCGCTTAGACCGTATGGATACATTACAGCAAGAACAAGAATTTTTTACAAAACCGAAGGACTTTTCTTTACAAGACTATCAACCTGAAAACAATCGTACTGTTACAATCCATTTATTATTCCCAGCCCACATTGCGCATAAAATTATTGAATCACGATACTTTTTTATAGATTCATACGAGCATAAAGATAATGGTTTTCACGTCTTTTTGAAATCAAGAAGCATAGACGAAGTATTTCAATGGGTATTAAGCTGGGGAAGCCAAGTGCAAGTACTAGAGCCAAAAATTCTTTCTGAGAAAATATATGATGAAGTAAAAAAAATGTTAAAACTTTTAATTTTTCCATTTCACTACTGACATAATGTTGTCAGCAGCCCTCCTTTATAGTAGATATTAACAAATACATTTTCATAAAAAGGAGTTAGCAAGATGATGAAATTCGAGGAGTTAGCAAAGTATTACATAGAGGAGTTAGAAAAATACTCTATAGAACAATTTAGGATGAAGCCTTCTAGTGAGGAATGGTCCCTCGGTCAAATGTATAATCATTTAGTTGCCTCCACATACATGCAATTAAATGCCATCGCGAAATGTAAAACTGAAACACCCTCAGTAACTAACAAAAAAACCGATATGGGTGAAAAAGTATATATACTGGGGGCTTTCCCGGACATACAAATCAAAGTGCCAGGTCATCCAGGATATACACCTGAAAACCCAACTAACAAAGAAGAAGTGCAGAAACAATTTCTAGAATTAATTACAATTGTAAAAAATACCGAAGCAACACTTACTTCTATTTCAAATAATTGTAAAGTCGAACACCCTGGGCTTGGTTACTTAAATGCAACAGAATGGTTCCAGCTTATTTCTATGCATTTTTCACATCATCTTCGTCAGAAAAATCGACTGGAACTTACGGTTTGCTAAGTGTAAACATTGCCACTAAAAAGAGACTGCCAATATTGGCGGTCTCTTCATTAAAATGTTCACTGACTATACGATTACTCATAAAATCCCGTATTCCAGCATGCTACTAATGGAAGACTTCTCTTTTTTATTCAATGTAAAACCCCATCAATACGTCATCTCCATACGATCCATCTTCATATTTAATTTGCTTTCTTTGTCTTCCTTCTTCTACAAATCCCATACGTTTATACACCTTAATCGCCCGATTATTAATAGAAACTACGCCTAAGCAAATTTTCTCTAAACCTTTCTGCCCTTTAGCCCAACTAATAAGAAATTCAATTAGCTTCGTACCAATGCCTTGATTACAGTATGCCTCTCTAATCCCCATTCCCATTGTACCTGCATGTCGTAAACGTTCTAGTTCATATCGATTGAAAAGTAAAAAGCCAACCACCTTACTATCTACTTCATAAACTATGTAAAGATTACCTTTCTCATTGCTTTTCCGTATCTTTTCTCTTTCTGCATCAATGTCATTTGGTAATTTCTTTGGAGATACTATGAAAAACTTTGTAGTAGTTTCCGATAATATAATTTCTTTTCTAATATCTATAATTGCTTCCGCATCAGCCTCTTTTGCTAATCGTATCACTAAATCACCTCGTACCTTTTTCTTTAAAAAGCCATCCAACCAAAACTCTCAATATGCATCATTACATATTGAGAATCTTTCCACTTTTGATACAATATTCATACATCTAAATAAAAAAAGGAAGACATACAATGAATCTAATCTTAACAGCTGCAAAACAACTATTACATAAAGAAGAAGTTATTATATCTACTTTAAAATGTTCACTTACTGACTATATGAATACGCATAAAGTCCCGTATCCAGGCATGCTACTGGCTACTAATAGAAGGCTTCTCTTTTATGGACAATGTAAAAATACATTCATTGCCGAATTTGAGTATAAAAAAATTGTATCTATAGAAACGAAGAGAAGAATCTTTGATAAAAAAATAATATTTTACTATGAAGATGAATATATAACGTTGGGATACATTACAAGTTCAAATATTGAAGGGTTCATAGACTTACTACAAAAAAATGCACAACTAGCTTAAATTCTGAATCAGTGGGGATCTCCCCGCTGATTCATTACTTTAGCTCCTCCCACTTCGTCCACACTTCTCTCCCGTTTATATGGTACATATTATCCTCACGATCCATAAATCCATGCACGATAAACTCGCGTCTAATCGTACAAAAATCATCATGATATTGTTTTATGAATGTATTAATTTCTTTTTCTGTATATTGATTTTCAGCGTTTAACTTGCTAACTAAATGCTCTAACAATACTAGTTTTTTCTTCTTTTGACCTGGAATCGATTTTAAGCGGTCCTCTTTATCGAAAAAGTTACGAATGGTCGTATCTCTAAATTTCATTTCACTTTCGGTCATTTTGTTATCCTCCATCAGCTTTTAAATAATGAAACTTTACTGTTTTTCTTTACCGTTTTTCTTTATTCTTTCACTTAAACAATCAATAAAGTAATATCCACTAATTAGAATGTAATACGTTACAATCATTCCCAATATATCTTTCATACTTGTATATTCTTCTTTATCAAACAAGATAGGTGAAAGGGCATAAACAAGAAAGAAGATTAGCGGATATAAGATAAAATAGTAAGTAAGATTGCCTTTCATCATATCAACTCCTCTATTCTATGTTTCTCTGTAAATTGTTGTAATTCCTTTTCCTTCATTTCTAGAGATTTGGAAAACATTTGTATACGAACTACAGAAAAGATACCCTGCACTAAAATAAAAAAAGCACCAAAAAGGTGCTTTTTTCTAAGCTTCAATCGATTGATTGTCAGCAATATTTTTAAATTGTCGTTTGTGCATCAAAGTTAATGAAGCGATTGTTCCAATTGATAATACAACGATAAAGATCATGAGTATTCCAATATTTTGCCACATGAAGTTAAAATCTCCGCTTGATACGACTGCTTTAAATCCTGATACAGAGTATGTCATCGGTAGCCAAGCATTAAATGGTTGTAAATACTTCGGAATCAACTCTAGTGGGAATGTTCCAGCACTCGTTGTAAGCTGAATAATTAATGTGATGATGGCGATGAAACGCCCTGCATCACCGAATGCTGTTACTAAACATTGAATTAATGCGATGAACGCTAAACTTGTAACGACGCTAAAGAGTATGAAGTATGGAATACTTTGTACTTCTACACCTAACCAGAACAGTAATATGACATCTGCTACTATTGCTTGAATAATACCGACTGATAGTAAAACGCCAAACTTACTAATAAACCAGCTGAATCCTGATTTCGGAACGCCAACTGTATCGCGTAATGGGTATACGATAGATAATAGTAATGCCCCAACGAATAAACCGAGTGATAAGAAATATGGTGTGAATCCTGTTCCGTAGTTTGGAACTTCCGCCATTTTCTCCGTCTTCACTTTTACAGGACTTGCAAACATATCATACGTTTTATCCGTACCTTTTACTTCTCCTGTTTTTTCTGCACCTTCACCAAGTTTCTCAGCCAGTGTACCTGAACCATCGTTTACTTTCACAAGTCCATCTGTCACTTTTCCAGATCCGTCTGTTAGTTTATTTACTCCGTCGATTAGCTGAGTTGAGCCAGTTGACATTTTATTTAGACCACCATTTAGAGTACCTAATCCAGTTGTTACTTGATTTGAGCCATCTGCTAATTGGGTTATTCCGCCTGTCATTTGGTTTGCTCCTACAGATAATGAGCCTAAACCGCCAGTTACTTTACTTGAGCCATCCGCTAATTGCGTTACTCCATCAATTAATTGACCTGACCCGTTATTTAATTTATCTACACCTACTTTGGCATTACTTAATCCTTCACCAAATCCATGAAATTTACTTACAAATTCGTTTTGCGCATTCATTAATTTCTCAATACCATCCGTTAAAGTTTTGACCCCTTCTGAATTCGGTAGTTTGTTTTGCATTTCACTTGTCGTTTGATTTATTTCACCTTTTAATTGTTTTACTTCTTCATTTAATTTATTTGTTCCACCTGCTACTCCAATGGCTTTCTGCTGAACTGTCGCTGTACTTTTTGTCGCATTTGCTATATATGGTTGTAGCTGCTCTTGATATTCTTTTGGTAAACTCTCGATTTGCTTTTGCAAATTCGCTACATCTTGTGCTGCCGTTTTTGCATCCCCTGCTGTTGATTGAGTAAATTCATTTAACTGATTTACATTTTCCCCAGCTCCATCTATTTTCTCATTTACTGTATTTAATATAGAAGGAACTTTCGACCGCATTCCCTCTAAACCTGCAACAGAATTTTTCACTGTACTATTTAACTCTTGCAAACCCTTTTCAATTTTTTGGGAAGCTCCCTCTAATTGACTTTGTCCTCCAACAAGTTTTTCCATACCATTTGCTAATTCATTCGTTCCTGTTTTTAATTCACCTGATTTATTTACTAACGTATTCAAACCACCAGTTACTTTCTCTGATCCATCTTGTAATTTCCCTATACCCGTTTGTATTTCGCCTGTTTTACTATTTAATGTATTTAAACCATCTGTTACTTTTCCGGACCCATCTAATAATTTACTAGATCCATCTGCTAATTTCTGAACTCCATCCTTCATCTCACCAGACTTTCCTTGCAACGTATAAAGCCCATCCGTCACTTTACTCGAACCGTCATGCAACTCACCGGTACCGTCATGTAACTTATTTGCCCCGTCCGCTCCATCTGCTAATCCTTTTGAGACGTCTCTAATAGAATCAAACATTTTCTCTGCATATGTTTTCGTTAACGTGCTTGATACTTCACTTTTAATTTTTTCAATGGCTGTTCCGCCAATTTGTGAAGATAAGAAGTTCAAACTTTCATTCGGAATATATTCTAAATTCAATGGTTTCGGATCGTCTTTTAATACTGTTGTAGCGTTACTTGAGAAGTCATCTGGAATACGTACTAACATGTAGTACTTTCTGCCTTCCATTCCCTCTTTCGCTTCTTTTTCACTTACAAATTCCCATTTAAAACTTTTATTATCTTTTAAGTTATCAACGAGCCCTTTCCCGACCTCAATTGGTTTCCCATCAAGTTCTGCACCTTTATCTAAATTGACTACCGCAACTGGTAAGTCATCTAGCTGTTCATACGGATCCCAAAAAGCCCATAAAAACATACCTGCATATAAAATCGGTACAAATAAAACCGCAATGATTGGGATTAATATTTTTTTACTTTTTATAATCTCTGCAAATTCTTTGCTAAGCAACTTATGCCATTTCATAATTTATCCCCCTTTTTAAAAATGACCAAAATTAATATCCGGTCATTTTTATGCAAATAAAAAGGCTATATTCTGTTCATACATATGCCTCATCCCCGAATTTATACTATGCAACTATTCCTCATTATGAAATTTCTTTCTCTATTCCCCCCTTTAATTAAACTTATGACCATTTCGGTCAATTAGTCATTTTTTATAATATTAAAAGGATTATCTTAATTTGACAATCCTTTTAGTAAATACAGTTCGAATAATTCCGATATTTTTTCTTTTTCTAACGGTTCATGATTTTTTTCCCAATCAAAAATAAGCGATACATATAGGCGAAGCATAATAAACGCTGTAATTTCTGGATCACATTTGCTAATTTCACCTTTTTCAATTGCAATCTCTAAATAAGATTGAATGACAGAAACGATTTCCACATCTACTTGTTGCATCACTTCTTGTACTTCTTTCGTTCCCATATCGCGCTCTTCTTGAATTAATTTAATCATGAGCTGATGTTCTTTTCTAAATTCTAATATACTATATAATGCTCTATGTACATTTTCAAAAAATGAAATATCTGAACGAATTGCATCTTTTGCAACTTGCCTCATTTCTGTAATTAAATTCGAAATAATTTCGCCAAATAGTTCTTCTTTATTTTTGAAAAAAGTATAAATTGTTCCTTTTCCTACATTCGCTAACTTCGCAACTTGATCCATCGTCGTCGCCTTATAACCGAATGCTGAAAAAGACTTTGTTGCAGCTTCAATAATAGAACGTTTTCGATCTATCGCCACATCATCACCTCCAAAAATGACCAATTGGATAATATGGTCAATTAGTACATCTTTGATATTACCACACGCTTACATTCTATACAAGTTCTCTTTTTAGTTATTCCCAGTATAAAAACATTCCAGTCAATGTATATAATACTGTCATAGTGTATCAGAAAAAAAGGAGAAAGGAAAAGATGTTCTTCAGATATAATTTTTATGAACACCTTTTTCTTATTTCAGCGTAGAAAGCGTAATTTTGTCTAAACTAGAATTCCATATGCCCTCTCTTTTCCTTTCACTCTAACAACCTTCTTCTACAGTTAAACCTTACTTAGCAACAACAAAATTCCTCTTTTTCTAATAACCACATAAAAAAACAAGAAAATCCTTACAATTAATAGTAATATAGAAAGTAGACAGATTTATAAAAATAGTGGAGGCTTTTTCAGTCATGATGCGTGCACTTCGTTTAAATATAAAGCAAGCTTTTTGTAATCGTGTTTCTTTAATTATTATGTTTAGTGGATTAGTTCTTATTTCTATTTATCATTATTATTATGTAATTCGTTATTTAGGAGACGCAACGAACGGGACTATGGCAACTGCTTTTAAATGGATCGGTTTTCGCGATAATGAAATGGATGTTTATTTATTATTACTGCCTGTTATTGCAAGTTTACCATTTAGTACAAGTTATAATTCCGATAAATCTGATGGTTTCAAAGCTTTTATAAGTAAGGAAATTTCCCTATTCTCGTATTCCTTTACGAAGTATATCGTTACATTTTTCTGTGGTGGATTTCTTTATACTTTACCGTTCATTCTTTCTTTATTACTTTGCAAATTAACGATTCCAAATGGAGTTCCCACCGTTGGTACTAGCATGATAAACGGCAACGGAATGTTCGCAGAGTTATATTTCTCTTCTCCCATCACTTATATTTCTCTATATATAGGGATTAATTTTTTATTCGCTGGTTTAATGGCCCTCTTAGGTTTAGCAGCGTCCACATGGTCACAAAAGGATTACATGGCACTTCTATTTCCATTTGTAGTTACTTCCATTCCTTTCGTCCTACTAAATACACTATTCCCTACAGTAGGCGGAGCACCTATTCACTTATATGATCCGAAACAACCATTACACGGGATGTCACCGTACATTTTACAATGTACATTTTTCTTCCTTGTCAGCTTATTCATGTACATAAAAGGATTACAACGGGACAAAAAAAGATATATGAGAAGACTTCAAAAACGAGATCGATGTAGAAAAGCTTTTCAAGTAATTTCAGACTAAGTAATTAAAACGAATAAGAGCGTAATTCCCTATGTAAGATGGGAATTACGCTCTTATTATCGTTTACATGTATCAAATGCATACGTTCACTACTCTTCTTTTACGGCGTACCAGCCAATCCCCACAAAATAACAACCGCCGCAAAATAAATTGCTTTAATAGCTACCACTAAACATAATGAAATAATTGCATATTTACTTAATTCTCTTCTCGCACCTATTAAAGTAAAAATAACCGCCAAACTAAACGTTACATAGGAAGTTGCTGTATTTATTAAGTTATACGTAATGTCCAAATTTTGAGTAAGTCCTGTTACCTCAGCCACAAATTGGAGCATGGCGATCGTACTAAAAAAAATTGCAAGCTGATTCATTAATTTTCCATTTATTTGTGCTTGCATCGTTGACCCCCCTTTTAAAACTGAATATTCAATTAATTTTATCATGAATTTTATAAAAAGGGGATCTATATATAATCTCGAGTGATTAGTTATATTCTCTTTTTAAATAAAATGCTCACTGCTAAAGCCATAGAAAATCAACAATTTAAATCAAGTTAAAAATTTACAATATTGTAAAAATATTATTTTCTAATTATGATTTGCATATGGATAAACATAAATAGTCCACATTACCTCGGAAAGGGGCGTTTTGATCATGCAACCTAAAATTCATACTTGGAAAAGTTATATGTTTTTAACCTTTAGCCTATTCAGTACTATTTTAATGTTTTCACTTGTTCCTGTCTTAGATCGATTTGGTCCAAATACAGTTACTCCTATGACGTATGCAATATTATGCGGAACCATTTTATCTATAATAATGGCTATCATTTCATTTAGTAGTCCTTCTGAAAAGAAAGTATTACCTATTATAGCTTTAGTGGTCACTCTTTTGAATATTTTACTTATTAGCTCCATTCTCTTATTTGGCTACCTTTTTACTAAATAAGAATATAACATTAGCGATTGGAGATATTTCATTATGCAACCTAAAAAGAACGCTTAGATACCTAAGCGTTCCCCTAGTTTAAGAAGCCTTCTTCAAATCAATTTGAGCAAGTACTGGATCGTGGTCACTTACACGCCCATGTTCTTTCATAACGTTTGAGTTTAAGTGTACTGGGTCTACAATTGTGTGCGGTGCGATGTTATTTGTTACTAAAATATGATCTAACACTTGTGCGTTACCTTCATGAATGTACGTGTAGCGATTCTCTTTCGGCACTGTGTTTAACATATCTTTTAATATCGTTCCTTGCAGTGCTTCTAGTGGTTTAGAGAACTCGAAATCGTTCATATCACCTAATACAACAACTGGTGCATTCGTATTCTTTTTCTGAATACCTTGTACGACTTGATTCACTTCTTGTGCTAATTGAACTCGTTTTTCTTCACTCTTTAATACGAGCGGCTGCACTTTTCCAAATGGTGTTGCATCTCCTAGTTTTGAGTTTAAGTGATTTGCGATGACAACAACGTTTTGTCCTTGGAACGTAAATTCTGCCGCTAACGGTTTACGTGTACTTTCAAATAAAGGATTTTCGTCCCCTATACGAACAACATTTTTATCTAGTAACTTCGGTACTGTCGCTAATTTCACACGTGATGGGTTATAGAAGAAACCGACGCGAATATTCGCTCCTGGTGCTCCTCCATCTTGATTGTTATTCGGCGCAATTTCTACATACTCATACTTCGGTCCGCGAATTTCTAGAACTGCATCAATAATACGTTTTGCGCTTAATGAAGCATCTGTCGTACCGTCATTTATTGATCCATTATTATCTTGCATTTCCTCTACACCGATAATATCTGGCATTTTCAAGTTATATTTAATAGAATAAGCTAACGCTTTCACTTTTTCGTCCGTTGTTTCTTTTTTGTTCGCTGAGAAGTTTTCAATGTTATATGTAGCAACTGTTAACTTATCAAGACGCGGCTGAATATTTGCCCCTACTTGCTTAAATCCGCCTTCCACTACAGATGGTAATTCCGTTACTGGCGAAATGCGGAACGAACCGTAGTCATATCCTACTACTCCTGTTATATCTCCAGTGAACGTATCTCCTACTTTCGCGACATAATCACGAGGTACTTTTACAGAAAGACGCTCTGGATTTAATTGCTCTTTATCTAATAAAGGTGTACCATACTTCGTTACTACTTTATCTCCGCCATTTTTTACTGTTACATATAAATTACCGTTTTTCTGTGGAGCGATAATTTTTGGCGTTGGCATCGTAACGCGCATACCTTCTACACTTTCATAAAAATCGATTGCATCTTCATTTGGATCAAATAAACCGAATGCATCATTATCGATAATTTGATCAGGGATTTTTACACCGTTTTCTCCTAATACAATCGGTGCTGGTAAAGGTTGATCTTTTGCGATTACAGCAACGCGACTCGCCTTAATTTCTGTCGTCGTTAAGTCTGTTTCAAATCGCTCTGCATATCCAGGTCCAACATATTCTTCTACTTCTCCATCAACTTGTACAAGATCTCCTACTACTACATTCGCATCTTTTTTGTATACGTACATACCTTCAGAAGTAGCTGGATCATTATCTGGCTGATTATCTTCTACATAAAAACCATTTTTATCAAGCGCTGTTACAACGCCTTCCACATTGTACACTTTCTTCCCTTTGTAAGGAGAAATATGTGATTTCCCTTGAATATCATGAATACGAACTGGTTCATTGTTTACGATAATAAATGAAAATGTTGAAATCGCCGAAGAAGTAAACCCTTCTTTCTCTGCGATTGCTTTCACTACACTATTTTCATTCACTACAATTTGTCCGTTATAACGAACACTTTTATTTGTAGGATTAGAACCATCTAACGTATAGTAGATTGTTGCCCCTTCTGTATTCGTTGTTAATGTTACCGCTGTTCCTTTAGCAACTTCCCCGCCACCAGGCGAAGCTACTACATCGCTAACACGGTTCTGTCCTTCCCCTTGAAACTTATGAGCCGTTACTGATTTTAAGCCTGGGCTACTAAAATATAATTCAAGCGTCCCTGTTAGCTGAACTTTCTTTCCGATATTTTCAGGGTGATCTTTCACGTTTACAGCCGATCTCACATCGCCTTTTGGCAACTGAACAGGCATGATTTTGTCTGGATTCGTTTCGTTTGGCGAATCGGCAATTGCCACATTTGTGTCGTCAAACTTAGCCGGATCCTTCGTGTATTTAGAAGGACTTTGCGTATATCCAACGATATATCCTTCCACTATCCCCTTCGTTTTCCCTTGCTGCTTGAATACTTGAATTGCTTTTTCTACCGACATAGAAGTATTTTCTTCCGCCTGCGCTAAAGTTCCAGCAAATGAAAACAATAGTATGAATGATAAAAAGACACTTAACAGTTTCTTCACAGTCATTTTCCTCTCCCTAATTCATATTTTCTCAGCATGTCTATCATATCAAATGATTCGTTATATAGAACTATATTTCGACAAGTTTTACACAAAATTTATTTAATTTACAAGTTTTCAAACTATAATACAAAATAACTTATACAGGTTTATTAACTAACAGCTATTTTATTCAATAAACAAACCGCCTTCAATCTAATTGAAGGCGGTTTGTTTGAAATATTTTAATTTGCGACTAATTCAGTCTCCATTACTTTCTCTAAATGAATTAGCACACACTTCGCAGCTCTCTCACCTTGTTCAATACAGTCCGGAAGACCAGAACCAGCGTAAGAACTACCTGCCAAATACACACCTGGCAACTCACTTTCCATAAATGTTGTGAGCTTCTTCATTCGTTCTTTATGACCTACTGTATATTGAGGCATCGCTTCTTTCCAGCGGCTTACAATTGTAAACTCTGGATCCTCTGTAATATCCATTGTCTTTTGTAAGTCCTCTAAGACGAGCTGTACAATTTCCTCATCGGTTTGTTCTACAACCGCTTCATCACCAGGTCGTCCGACGTAACAACGAAGAAGCGTTTTTCCTTTTGGCGTTGTATGTGGCCATTTTTTATGTGTCCACGTACACGCCGTAATCGTGTAATCACTATTTCTTGATACGACAAATCCGGTACCATCAATATCGCGCTGAATGGCAGACTTCGGGAAAGCAAGTGCCACATTCGCAACTGATGTAGATGGAATGTTACGGAAGAAACGAAACTGCTTGTACTGCGCAAACATAGATGGTAACACTTTATGCGGAGCTGCGACTACAATCGCATCTGCTTCTAGTTCTTTTCCGTTACTAAGAGTAATCGTATAGCCATCACCAAGTTTTGCAACTTTCTCAATACGCGTTCCTTTTATTACCATATCATTAGGAATCTTCACTTCAAGAGATTCTACTAGAGATTCTAAACCTGTTTTCACAGTTTTAAAGATTCCTTTTTTCACTTCAGCCTTCTCTTCTTTCGGAGCGAGCGTACGCATACCGAGTGAAATACTACGGTGCTCCTGTTCGATTTGATAAATTTGAGGGAATGTTGACATTAAACTCATTTCATCAATATCCCCTGCATAAATACCAGATAATAATGGCTCAATTAAATTTTCAACGACTTCATTCCCGAGGCGATGTCTGAAAAACTGCCCGAGTGATTGGTCAGAAACTGGTTTTGACCTTGGCATTAATAAGTCAAAACCAGCTCTTAATTTACCAATTGGGGAGAACAATCCGGAAAATAGAAACGGCGTAATTTGCGTTGGAATTCCCATCATTGATCCGCTCGGCATTTTATGTAACCGATTATTTACAAGGATAAATGATTGACCTGCCTTATTATTTACAAGTTCATCGCCAAGTCCTAATTCTTTCACTAATTTAGCTGCACTCTCTTTTCTTGCTAAGAAAGAATCAGGGCCACGTTCAATTGTAAATCCATCTTTTTGAACGGTTTGAATTTTCCCGCCAAGTTTACCAGACGCTTCTATAAGCAATGCATCTATCGGCAAGTTTTTTTCACGAATTTCTTTTTGTAAGTTATACATTGTTGTTAATCCTGTGATGCCACCGCCGATGATCACAACTTTTTTCCTCAAGTAAGCTCCCCCTTTCTACTTACATTACAGATTCTTTTTTCTTTAATACAACATCAGCTAAACAGTCAATGAATGCGTCCGATGCATTTGGCATTTCTGGACGATAGTATTTCGCGCCAATTTCATCTGTTACAACTTTACACTCAAAGTCGTTGTCATATAAAACTTCTAAATGTTCCGCAACAAATCCAACTGGTGCATATACGAATGAACTATAGCCGTACTTTTCATGTAGTTCTCTCGTTAAATCTTGTACATCTGGACCAATCCAAGGATCTGGCGTGTTTCCTGCACTTTGCCAACCAACTGCGTAGTTTGCTACTTCAGCGCCTCTTGCGATATAGTCAGCTGTTTCATTTAGTTGATCTGGATATGGATCGCCTAGTGCGATGATTTTTTCTGGTAAGCTATGTGCTGATACGATTAACACAGCTTTTTCACGTTCTGCTTCTGACATACCGTTATATATACCTTTCACTGCATCGACCCAATACTGAATAAATTCCGGTTCTTTATACCAGCTATCGATGCCGTGAATTGTTAAGTTTCCAAGTTTTTCTGCTTCTTCTTGCGCTCGTCCTACATACGACTTCACACTAAAAGTAGAATAATGAGGGGCAAGAACGAGTGCAATTGCATCTTCTATTCCATCTTTATGCATAGCTTGTACTGCATCTTCAATGAACGGTTCGATATGTTTTAAGCCAAGATACATGTGATACTCTACTTCATCCTGCACTTCATTTAGACGCTGTTCTAGCTTCCTAGCTTGCTCTAATGTAATAGTAGCTAAAGGAGAAATACCACCAATTGCACGGTAACGCTCTGTTAAATCTTCTAGCATTTCAGGACTTGGCTTTCTTCCTCTGCGAATATGTGTATAGTAACGTTCAATATCTTCTTCTTTATATGGCGTTCCGTATGCCATTACAAGCAAACCAATTTTCTTTTTCATACAGCAATGCTCCTTTACTTCGCTAACTGTTCTTTAGAGTACTCATGAATAAATGTAGTTAATCGTTTTAATGTATCTGGATTTACTTCTGGGAATACACCGTGACCTAAGTTAAAGATATAACCTGGCTCTTTCATTCCTTGATCTAAAATACCTTTTACATGTTCTTCAATAACAGACCATGGTGCTAGTAAGAACGAAGGATCCATATTTCCTTGTACCGCCTTATGAACGCCACGTGCGCGTGCTTCTTCAATCGGTAAGCGCCAATCTAAACCGACTACATCAAGAGGTAAGTCGTGCCATTCATTCACTAAATGTGCAGCGCCTACGCCGTGCATAATCATTGGTACACCCATCGTGCGAACTTCTGCAAAAATACGCTCCATTGCTGGTTTAATAAATACGCGGTAATCTGCTACATTTACTGTTCCAACCCAAGAATCGAAAATTTGAACTGCTTTTGCTCCTGCGTTAATTTGCGCTTTTAAATATGTAATAACCATATCTGCAAGCTTATCCATTAATGCGAACCAAGCTTTCGGCTCTGCATACATGAACGCTTTCGTATTATGGTAGTTACGAGAAGGACCGCCTTCAATCATATAGCTCGCTAACGTAAATGGAGCTCCTGAAAAACCGATTAACGGTACATCTAACATTTCTGTCGTTAATAAACGAATTGTATCTAGTATGTAAGGTACGTCATCTTCTGGATTGATTTCCCCTAATTTTTCTACATCTTGTAAAGAACGGATTGGATTATCAATTACTGGGCCAATACCAGATTTAATTTCCACATCAACACCAATTGCAGGTAGTGGTGACATAATATCTTTATAAAGAATTGCTGCGTCTACGTTATATTGATCAACTGGCAACTTTGTAACATAAGCGCATAATTCTGGATTATGTGTAATTTCAAATAAAGAATATTTCTCTTTTATCTTTCTATATTCCGGCTGCGAACGACCTGCTTGACGCATATACCATGCTGGTACATACTCTGTACGTTCCCCCCTACATGCTTTTAAAAATGTCTCATTTATAGTTCTTACCAAGACCCTTGCTCCCTTCCCTACCAATGCTTTTGCTTTAAATACGTTCTATTCCGATATTTATCTTTTTTTACTATACAGCTTGTAAAAACAAAATGCATAACATTATGTACGTTGTTCATGAAATTGACACAAATGTTCGTAAAACCGCTTACTATTTTCACAACATTCTTATTATAGCACAGAGAAAAACTACGGTTTAGCTACTTTTGACTTTTCTCCTTCACGGTTCGTTTGTGTGTTAAATGGCACAACGTAAAAACTCGGTTTTGAGAATATGTTAATAAACTTTTCCTCATATTTCTCAGCTCCTTTTACCGTCCCAACGTGAGTATGAATTCCTTTTTCAACTTTATAAATCCGGTACATAATTCGCTCATCAGGAAGCGGCGTCCAGCTTAGTTTCATCGCAAATAAACCGAAAGGACTAAATACTAGTTTTGCTTCCACGTTTTGAATCTTATCTAAACGAATTGGCAGTCCAATTGTTTCGACACCTTTTGGCCTATGAAAACTCGCTTTATCTTGTATGTTTGCTTTCGTTAAAATCTTTTTAAACAACATCGTTGCAGATGCATTTCCATCTTGTAATTGATGCTCTTTATCAGTACGATCATAGCCAATCCAAACTGCCCCTACTAAATTCGGTGTATATCCAACAAACCACATATCGCGCGCACCATGGTCATCATTCGGCAATGAAGTTGTTCCAGTCTTTCCAGCCAAAGCTCCATTATATACACCAGCTTTCGCCGTACCTTCTTTCACAACTCCTTCCAGCATCTTTGTCATGTACCATGCCGTTTGCTTTGAAAAGACTTTCGTTTCAGCTTTTGATGATTCTCCAATAACTGCACCGTGTCTATTTAATACTTTATCAATAACGTGTGGTTCAATAATATTCCCGTTCGCTAAAAAAGAGCGGTACATTTTAACAAGATCAAATGGAGAAACACCATTTTTAAGCCCGCCAAGTGCCGTGCTTAAACCTGAGTCCGCAATATGAATATTTCCTTTCTCTAAATATTGCTTTCCCTCATCTACCCCTAATTCATTTAATAAAGAGACAGCTGGCACATTTGCTGATTCTAATACCGCATCGTACATCGTCATCTCTTTCGTATACTCATGATTATAATTTCGAGGTTCATAGCCTTCAAACGAATTTTTTTCATTCGTTAATAAAGAATATGGATTATATTTTTTCGTCTCAAGTGCAGGTCCATATACGATAAGCGGCTTTAAAACAGAACCAGGCTGCCTTTTAGCAAAAACACGATTAAGCCCTCTTGGAACATACTCTCTTCCGCCAATTGCTGCTTTAATTCCGCCAGTTTGGTTATCCATTAATAAAAATGCACCTTGCGCACCGTTTTCTTTACCAGGGAAATTTCTCGCATCTTGAAACTGGTTATATGCTACCTTTTGAATTTTTTCATCCATCGGTACGACAAACGTATACCCTCCGCGAAGCACTTCTTGATGAGACAAACCGTATAAACGTGCTGCTTCATCTATAACCATATCAATATACGGCATATATGCCAGTTCACGTTCATCTGAATTTTTATAAAGAGCGATTGTTTTCCCTTGATAACGAACACTATCTTCCGCTGTTAAATAGCCTTGTTTATGCATAAGTGACAAAACAAGATCACGGCGTTCCTTACTCTTCTCAGGGGATAAGTACGGTGAATAGCCATTTGGCGCTTTCGGAAGCCCTGCAAGCATAGCCCCCTCTTCTACTGTTAAATCTTCTACATTTTTATTAAAATACAACTTTGCTGCCGCTTGAATTCCATATGCCCCGTGGCCAAAATAAATATGGTTCATATACATTTCAAGAATTTGCTGCTTCGTATATTTTTGCTCTAATTGAAGAGAGATTGCGACTTCTTTCAATTTGCGCGTAAATGTTTTTTCACGAGTTAAAAAGACATTTTTAGCTAATTGCTGTGTAATCGTACTACCGCCTTCTACCTTCTCTCCAGCTAACGTATCTTTATAAAGCGCCCGAAATATAGAAGGATAATCAATTCCTTGATGCTCATAAAAACGAGAATCTTCCACCGCAATAAATGCTTGCTGCACATACTTTGGAATTTCTTCGATCGGCACGAGCTCTCTATTTTCTACATATAATTTCGTAATTTCTTTTCCTTTCTGGTCAACGATACGTGATGAAGAGTGGAAAACAAGCTGCTTTTCATCCATCATATAGCCACCAGCTAACACAATAAGTTTATAAAGTACAATTGCTACTACAAACGTTGCTAACCCGCCCAATAAAGTCCACTTTGCTTTCTTCATACATCGGCCTTCTTTCCAAATGATGGTACATTTATTATTTGAAAAAGAAGTATCTTTATGTATATAATCTTCGAAGTTTTTTAAGAGAATTGATATAATAGAGACAAACCATAAAGGGGGCATTAAAATGAAGGCTATTATTTCATACGAAACACCTCTAGAACAAGCACATTTCACTGCAAAAAATAACGAAAAAGATATGTTTTATAAAGAAAATACTGAAGAATCTGTAGAATCCGCACTTCAGTATGACGTATTAGACGCTGTTGGAGAATTTAAAGGACAACCTGGCTACATCGTTTGTAACAACATTTCTGTAACAGACGAAGGTCGTCCTGTATTTGAAAATCGCTTTAAAAACCGCGCAGGCCTTATCGAAAACGAACCTGGTTTCCAAGCAATCCGCGTTCTTCGCCCATTAAGTAACGATACATATGTCATTTTAACGATGTGGGAAACTGAGCAAAACTTTAAGGACTGGACAGAATCACGTTCATTCGAAAACGCTCATAAAAAACGTCCTGCACAAGCAGAGGGACAAGCTCCGGCGCATCCACATGCAGAACAGCAAAAAAGTATTTTCTCTCGTCCGTCATTTGTGACTACTTTTGATGTTTTAGTTTAATTAAAAAGTAGTACAACACCGGCAGTGCATGAAATTATATTAGCGATTTTTCGAATATATCGACTTATCGACAAATCACGACACAAAAAAGGAAACACCATTATACACCGGTGTTTCCTTTTTCTTTGTACCAATTATATATACGGAGCGCATCTTCTTTTCGCATATGCTTCACTTTATATCTATTCCCCGCTACCGATACAACAGCTGTACATAGCTCGTCTTTCTTTTGAAAATACGATTGATTGTATCCTACTGCTTGAACATGCCTTCTCCGCATGATTCCTGTATATTTTGCAAGGCCACGGTACACCATTACTAACTGATTTTCTCGTATCATATAACCACTACTTGTATACCTAGCATATGCAAGTAACGTAAATACGATAAATAGTGGTATCAGAGTGAACAACGCGATATTTTGTTTAAAATATATACTCGCACCGATGATCGGCAGTGCAAGCACGGCACTTGTAATCCAGCCCATTATTATGTAACGGCGCAATGCAGCCTTCGGTAAATGAATGATTTCCTCTTCCATTTCATACGGCAACTGTAAATATGTAAGTAACTGCTGTACATCTCTCTTCTTCATAAAAGGATGTAGCATCACTTCATTCCCTGCTGCTTCTATACTTTGAATGACTTCTACTTCGACAGAGCAATAACCGAAAGGCTGACGAAGCATTCCTTCTTTCACAGTAATCGCTTGAATGCGGTGCAATTTTAACACAAACTCTTTCTTATCAAACAATCCTTGCACGATACGAACTTCATTTCCGTTTCGCTCAATTTTAAAGTTCGCATACTTTAACGCATAGCCAGCTGTTGAAATAACCCACGAAATTGCCATTAAAATCGCAGCCATAACGATTAATTCATATACACCGTTATCCATCACATACGCTTCTACTTTATTAATGAGCCACTTTGGAAGAAATTGATTAAACTCTGTGTAAATAAGAAGTAATCCAGAAAACACTAATCCGAATCTACCAGACGTAATGGAAGCTACTAAAATCTCTTTCATCGTTAACTGATAAATCGTCTTACTTTCTTCTGCCATGGGTACTTCTTCACTCGTAGCGCTTCTTTTTTTATTTAATAAGGCAATCAGTTCCTTCGCTTCATCTTCTTTAATACCAGCTAACATCACTTCCGGCTCACTACCGCCGCCCGCTACTTCTATATTTAATTTTGTAAGTCCAAGCATTTGATAAATGATATTAGAAGATGTACTAATGTTTTGTACACGGTCTTTATTTAAATAACTTTCCTTCTTTACAAAGACACCGTGCTTTATATGTACAATATTATTTTCAACCCAGTACACTTTGAAATACCATTTTACAGCCGAAAAAATAGCCATAATAAATAATACAAACAAAAGCACAAGATGCAATGCATACCAAGGTTTTACTTCACCATCTGATCGAAATAAAACAAGAAAAATAAAAGGCAACAAAGTCGCAATTCGAATACCTAATAAAATCGTAATCGGATGTTGCCTCTTATACATCCTCATCACTCACTTTCGCAAGCTCTCCAATTTGTCTTTTCAACTGCTCTGCTTCTTCTTTCGTTAAACCTGGAATACTATGAGAAGTTGCCGCTGTTGAAATATGTAATTCTGCTAAATTATACTTTCTCATAATTGGTCCTTGCTCAATCGTTACGTGCTGCACGCGAATCATCGGAATAAGTACGCGTTTTATAACGAACATTCCCTTTTGAATCTCAATCTCTTCTTCATTTAATCTGTAACTATAATAACGTTGACGTAAATTTGGAAATACAAAATAGTCGAGTGGTATGTATATAACTGCTCCTGTCACTAACAATCCAAACAACCAGCCCCACCAGTTAAAGTTAATCATAAAAAAGAAATACGCAATTACGACTGCTAATATAACCACTGCCCCAATGAAAGCGTGAATTCTCCACACTTTCAGCATATTAGAATGAATCTCCCTTTCTAACGGCTGCATCTCATCACTCCAATTATATGAATTTATTAATTATATATTAGTTGCTATATACATTTTTGTAAAATTATAGTTTTTTTACATCACATCAATCGTTTCTTTAAAATTCCCTTCATTAATCGAATACACTTGAAACTGAATATAATCTATTTCATTCGTATTAGGACGGGCATATGGCAAAATGTTAAAATTAGAAGCTGATCTTCCTAACATATCCGTAACCATAAGAGCAACATCTATATACTCAAAATCTATACGAAATGCTACTGCTTCTCCCGTAAATTCATAATCTTTAATTGCGTCATAAGACTTATTCGCACTAATTAACATCACTTTTAGTAGTTGGTTTAAATTTTCTGGTTTGAAATTAATCATTTATACAACTCCTTTTTCAATAAAACACTATGAAAACAGTGTAATCTTTTGCTTTCATAGCTTCACACATTCATTATATTAAAAATAAAGCTAGTTTTTTATATATTTTTTGATATAATTACTTACGGGAAACGGGAAGAATTTTGTCTTCCCTTGTGTTTTTATTTGCATCTAGTACTTTTGCTAGATGCCTTTTTTTATGCTAAAAAAGGTACCCTCAAATAGTTTGAGGATACCTTTTCCATCAATTTAGTGCAGTTCAATAATTGTACCATCTTCGAATACTTTGAATACTCCAGTAAATCCTGATCCAGCTGCGCCTTCTATTTTATATGTCGTACGCACTCTAATTTTATAATATTTCTTTCCATTTTCTACTTGCGTATCTTCTAGCGTATAATCATATTCTTCTTTATATTCATTTTTGATATATTCTTTAGCTTTCTCAAAAGTAAACGCATCTTGATTCTTTCCTGTCTCTACCTTTTTATTATTTTCTGTCGTTACGTTTTGAGTCTTATCTGCCTCTACTTTTTTATTATTTTCTGTCGTTACGTTTTGAGTCTTGTCTGCTTCTACTTTTTTATTATTTTCTGTTGCTACTTTTTGAGTCTTGTCTGCTTCTACCTTTTTATTATTCTCTGTTGCTACTTTTTGAGTCTTGTCTGCTTCTACCTTTTTATTATTCTCTGTCGCTACCTTTTGAGTCGGTGCTGTATTCGTTTTTTCTGTTTTCGTTGCTACCGCTACATTCTTTGCATTTTTTTCTTCTTCACCAATTTTCGTGATTAATCCTGCGGCTTTTTTATTATATTCTTCAAGGCTCTTGTTATCTTTTGTTTCTGAAACTAGCTTCGTTAATAACTCTTTCGCTTCTGAATAATTTTTCTTGCCGATTAACTCTTCGCTTTTCACCAGTTGTTCACTATATTTCTTTTTTGTTTCTAAAATAGCTAGTAACGCTGTTCGTTCTTCCTTTGCTTGTTTTACAAGCGTAGTATTTCCATTCTTCATGTTCTCTACTTTTTCAAATGACTTGATTGATTCTTCTACCTTTGTTTCTTCTTTTAACTTCACTGCTTCAATCATTACTTTCGTTTGTTCTACAAGCACTTTTACATCTGAATCATCTTTTTTCTCATCTAGTGCTTTTTCAAATGATGACAAGGCTGTTTTATATTCTTTATTCGTTAACGCGGTCTTCCCTTCATCCATTGCTTTGTCAAAATTCCCATTACTACACCCAGCTAGCATTAAAAACATAAGTCCAATTACCGTTAATAACTTCTTCATTTTCTCTCCCCCTATATTTCCCTAAAATAATAACGTCATATGTATAAAAGTCTGTGTAGTAATTAGACCGAAAGTAAATATGTACTACATTGTGTGTGGGAAAGGAAGTACATTTCATTTACTATCATTACTTAAAACTCCTAAATAGTTGGTATTCTTCTTTTTTAAGACAGAAAGGAATTTTAATAATATGCACAAAGCTCTCACTCAGGCTCTTTACTACACACACTCTTATACACATAGAAAAATCATTTTTCGTTTATAGCTTGCTATTTCTTCAACTTTATATATTCTCAGTTGGTTTGAAATACAATCCATAATCCGTAATCCGTAACATACCGAAAGACAAAAGAAAACAAAACGTAATATAAGTTACGATTTGTAACTCTTCTGTAACACAAATGTAACATAAGGTTTTTGAATATACAATAGTTTTTTTACATTATTTTCCCCTATCTACATTTTCAGGCGACAATAAGATTCCAATCTTTAGTGTAAATAAAGGTTCTTCATAAAAGCGTGTAGGGGATCCGGCCCCATTGACATCAAGTTGACAAATAAAAAGTATCCAAGAATGAGACATTTTACATCTCTAAGTGCAAATATACAAAGTTATTATTTTTTGGGTGTTATAAAATTCTTAAGTTGATGGATATGGGGTTACACCCATATACCAATCGCACATCTTTTTAGAGTAATACTATCAGTATCTACAAGTTTGATAGACCATTTTCATATACTTCAAAGTTTTTGCACCAGAACCAAAATGAGACCAAATTTAAATCCGCCATACAAATGACCATGCAGTCATCCAAAACTTAATGGAACATGGCATTGATCTTAAATTAAATGAGATACCACACTCTAAGCTTATGATCCAATGGATAATAGGCTTGTTTTATTATCGTTTTAGAGCCGCTTATCTTCTATGAAAGCTGACCATATTATTGGGTTGCAGATTGATTCCACCTTGAAACTGTTCTCTTTTTTCTATAAAAAAACCCTTCAGGTTGTATTCTTCCCTTCTCTTTATCGTGAAGTGTTTTTGAATACTTACCTAAAGGGCGTAATATCAATAGTAAACTTTTAATTTGTCTGCTACTCAGATTACAGTGTAATCAATAATCTAAATCTTTTTTATTATTTTATTCGCTGACGAGCGAGTAGAATTCCACCTAAAAGGAATAATACAATACCTCCAAGAATTGAACTCATTTCTGCTGATGTTCCTCCTGTGTTAGGAAGTAATGTTGGCTTATCATTTTCTGTAGTAGGTGGAACTTTTGAATCGCTATTTTTGTCTGGATTTGTGCTTGGATCTTTCGGATCTGTACTTGGATCTTTTGGATCTGTACTTGGATCTACATTTGGTTCGTCCTTGATTTTTGTATTTGTGATGTCATAACCATTTACTTCGGATTTGTATCCAGCTACTGGCTGTTCTTTCACTTCATACTTGTACGCTACTCCGTTTGCATCGTATGCTTGCAGGTTTTCAAACGTGTACTTCCAATTTGTTGCCACGCTTACTTCTTTCGTGTCAATTACTTGACCGTTTTGTAGTAAGTCTACTTTGATTGTGCTTGGACGATCTATTGCGTTGTTATCATCCCAGACTTTCTTACCACTGATTTCTGTTGTTTCTGTATTTTTGTAAGTATTCGTAATCGTTGTTCCTTCTACTTTTATTTCATATCCATTTACTTTTACTTCACTTACTGTGTACGTGTACGCATTTCCTTGTTCATCGTACTTTGGTAAATCTTTAAAACTGAAAGTCCAGTTGCCTTCTTTATCAGCTTTCACTTCTTTTGTTTGGAACTCTGTTCCATTTTGAAGTAATTGAACCTTAATACTTTCTGGACGTGTGTTGAACTTGTTGTTGTAATCTTCCCAGACTTTCTTACCACTCAGTTCTGTTGTTTCTGTATTTTTGTAAGTATTCGTAATCGTTGTTCCTTCTACTTTTGTTTCGTAGCCATCAACTTTTACTTCACTTACTGTGTACGTGTATTCATTTCCTTGTTCATCGTACTTTGGTAAATCTTTAAAACTGAAAGTCCAGTTGCCTTCTTTATCAGCTTTCACTTCTTTTGTTTGGAACTCTGTTCCATTTTGAAGTAATTGAACTGTGATGCTTTCTGGACGTGTGTTGAACTTGTTGTTGTAGTCTTCCCAGACT
>NZ_MAOG01000021.1:0-31186 GCF_001884205.1 Bacillus sp. NH11B
CAACCGTACCAAAAGAGCGTCCAAGCGTTGGACATCTAGGGGTGGAACACCCCGAAGTAACGCTCAGGGAGACGAAAGGTTACTTTCGTCGTGGAACTGAGAAGCTCCCACTTCAAGCTTTGCTAAGTGGCGAGTAGTTCACGCTAGCTGTCCCTTCATTTCATCAATTACTTTTAATTCTAATGCAGTTAGATTAATTGTACGTGAAGTTGGAGCAAATACTTCTTTGTCGCTATTTTGAATAATATCGTTCAAGAAGAAGTGATTGTTTTTAGCAGCCATTTCAGACATATGATTCAATAAAGCGAGACGGATGTATGGTTCTAAAACGGGTGCTTCGCCTCCGATATAAATGAATTTCAATACTGTATTCGTACTAGAGGGGATGAATACATCAAGAATTTTAGCAACTAAAATTCTTGCATATTCTTTCAGTGCCTCTACAATTTCATTTGTAAAATCATATTCTTCACCAGTATTTTCATTCGATAGTACATACTTTTGTACTTTATATTTATTAACTATAAATTTCTCTAATGTTCTTAGATCCTTAAAGTATTGAATCAATTTTTCTTTTCTAAAGCGTTCTAGGTATCCCAAGAATGGCTCAATATCGATAACTTGGAAAGAATCTCTGTGCTTAGGTGTAGTAAGCCCTTTACCTAATCGCACAGCATCTGTAGAACCGCCACCAATGTCAGTTAAAACTACTTCATAGTCATCGAATCTCTCAGATTCATATCGCTTTTCAATACTAATTACATTTGTATTCTGATCTTTTGAAACCATTTTATATTTTAAAGAATGTCTAGCAACTTCTGATTCATTTCTACATTTTGCTGAATTGACTGTAATAGTTAGTTCTTTCTCCATTCCTGGTGTTAACACTTTAACTTTATGTTCACCAATAAATCTTTCTTCCATTTTTTTATGGGCAATGCTAAATTTCTCTTCGCGTTTTAAAAGCCAAATTGGAAGCATCATACTCATGTGTTCAATTTCAACTTCATTATCTTCTTGATCAGCATTAAGGGCATGATAATATGCAATTGCTCCTAAAAAGCATACGTATGGGATAGGACTATTTATTTTATCGTGCATCTTATTTACATGTGAGTTTGCTAACTGATTATCTTCAGCCAATTGCCCAACTAAATAGTAAGACTCTTCACCTTCGATTTCAGTGGAAATTAGTAATCTATCCAGTAAATCTTCTGGTTTAGAAATACGATCAACAAGTAAATCCTCAGCTTGTTTCTTTGAAATCTTAACTACATTCGTTGCAAGTTCAATATAATAACCATCAACCATGAAATTATTAAAACTATTTCCGAAATCCGCTACTTTTCTTCCAATTTTCATTTATAATTCCCCCTTTATACATTAAGTACGACTTAAGTGCTACTTTTGATTATGCTTTAGCGCATTTAATCAAAAATAAGAAAATTTTAAATAATAAGTACGACTTGAATCGTACTTATTATTTAATTAACCTATATACTTAAAAAATTCAAAATAAACAAGGAAATACCTTCTTTCAAACGAATTAAACACATAACAGTTAGACGCCGACATGTCGAACATAAATGATGATGAATAACAGTAAAATAGCAACATGACCGACATGAATGATGGTCAATAACAATGTAATGACAACATGACCAACATGGATGATGGTCAATAACAATGTAATGACAACATGACCAACATGGATGATGGTCAATAACAATATAATGACAACATGACCAACGTGAATGATGGTCAATAACGATACAATGACAACATGACCGACATGAATGATGGTCAACAACAATGTAATGACAACACGACAAACATGGATGATGGTCAATAACAATATAATGACAACATGACCGACATGGATGATGGTCAACAACAATGTAATGACAACGTGTCGGACATCGATAACAACAAATGACGATGAGGGGAGGACGATGGAATGGATAGGGAAGAACCTTATAAGAAAACATATTCCCTTGCAGATATAGCAAGGATGCTTGGGAAGCCGAGGACAACCCTTCAGGCCTGGCGGGATCAATTCAAACCATACTTACCAACCGTCGCTGGGACGAAGGGGCGAACGCTGAGATATGAACAGGAAGCATTAGAGCTTTTTAAATTAATTGCTAATATGAAAGATGCACAAGAACCACCAGAAATAATAGAACAGATGTTAAAACAAAATGTAGATTATATTGTAGTAGAAGAGAGTGATGAAGACAACGAAATAACGAAACCAATTATTCAGACGATGTATGAGAGTATGAAAGAGGTTTCTATATATTTTCAAGAACAAAAAGCTATGAATATGGAGCTTTTAAAACGCATAGACAATTTAGAACAAACTAATCAAACACTAACGAACAAGATTGATGAACAGCAAAAGACTATTGATAGAAAAATAAACAGTAGAGATCAGCAGTTATTAGAAGTGGTTCGAGAAATACAAGAAACCAAGAAGTTAGTTGCGTCTTCTCAACAAGAAAAATCATGGTTCGCTAAACTATTTAAAAAATAACTTAAATGATACGTAAAAAGTAGGGGAGCTTGTAAAAACATACAAGCTTCCCTACTTTTTTTGTGAATTGGATATATTTCCCCAAATAATCACAAAAATTAAGAAACAGTATTCTGTCGGAAAATGATAAAGAACATACTTATAATGTTTCCCCTTTAGGATAGAATACTGTATTTATTAAATCTTGTTTAAAAAATAAAATCATTATAAACATTAGAATCTATTTTAGAGATGTTAGGCTAGCTGTATCAAGGGAATCAAGATTTTATCTTAGTAAATTCCAAGGTTAATTTATGAGTAAATGATAGAATCTTCAGTTTCATATAAGTGGAAATTTCATACCTGCATAATTTAGAAAAAGAGAAATAATTATAAGATCTGAGGCGTGTTTTGAAATTCTATTTGATGAAAAATAGTACGTTGCTAGGAGATTATAAGAATACATGACAATGGTGGAGGACGTAATACAAATGACATTGCAAGAGGGATTTTTGATTGTTCAAGTTTTGTACGTTGGGCATTCGAACAAGTAGGGATGTATACCAGTCCGATAGGAGCTGTAAGTACGGAAACATTAAATAAAATCGGTACAACAGTATCAGCAAATGATATGAAACCGGGTGATGTTATTTTCTTTGATACCTACAAACATGACGGACACGTTGGCATTGTAATTGATAAAAATACTTTCATTGGTTGCCAAACAAATAAAGGTGTTTCCATTGAAGATTTAAATAATCCGTATTGGAAAAAAGTCTTTTCTGGTCATGTAAGAAGGTTCTAAAAATCGAAAGAATAGGAGACTGAAAGAATGAAAGATAAACGAAAATCTTTGTTTATTGTGTTTGTCATTTTAGTTGTAGGTGTGACAGCTTTTAATATCTATTTGAGCAAAAAATCAATGAGTGCTGGCAAAGAAAAACAGTTAAAACTTTCAAATGAATTACTAACAAAACAAAATGAAGACTTAAAAAGACGACTTGATAAGGTGCTTCCCTCCGCACAAGAACAACAAAGAAGAGCGTATTTATCGACAGCCGAAACGTTTATTCAATTATCCTTTCATCGAGAAAAAGAGGGTTACAATGAGCGAAAAGAAAAAGCAAAATCCATTATGAGTGAAGAACTTTTACAACAATTTTATCCCACTGATAAATACGAATTAGGAGATACCTATAAAATAAAACCAATAGAAATGAAGTTTTATTTACAAGAAAATGAACCCGATCAAGAAGAAGTAAATGTGTTAGCTGAATTTATGAATGTCACGACGGATTCAGCGCAAAATCGAGAAGAAAAAGTTAAAAGTGTGTTGCGAATCATCATAAAAAGGAAAAGGAAACATGGCGAGTTACAAGTGTAGAAGAACTCAATGTGCAAGTTTTATAACAAAAAAAGGTGAGGTGAGAGTGTGATAGGTGCAATCAGTAAGAAGAGTGAAAGAATAAATTTGAGAAGAAATAAGTCGTGGATCTACCTAGCAATTATCAGCTTTCTATTTATCGGTTTTTTCGCTTTCTTGACATCTAAAATTTACATGCCGAACGATGAAAAACTATTCCATACGGAAACAAACAAAGTAATTAAGTTGTCCGGGATGGGAAAATTGATTGTAGAACAAAGGGAATATAATCCGCATAAAAACTTCATAGAAATTCGATTTCGGATAGAAGGATATGAGGAAACTGGCTTTACGTTTAAGGCACAAGAAAAAGGAAAGCCAGGTGCTCAATTACCCGTCAAAGTGTTGTATGAAGAGAACGGAAATTACGTGATAGAAGTCAAAGAATTATCTCCAAATTGGGGAGCTTTAGCTTTAGATATTTACAATATGAACAGTGAAAAAGAACAAATGGATATTCGGAAGTTTACACAAGATGTTAACGAGTACGAAGAAGAAAATACAAGTACAAAGAGTCCCAATAAACTTGTTCAGACGATTTTTACCGATCAAAGAAAAACAAAAGCAAATGATGAATTGTTAGCTGAAAATAAAAGAACATATGAGTTAGATTTTATAGAAAGGGACAAAAAAGATATTGAAACAAAGATCGAAAATTATGGGAAAGCAATCAAGCTTGAAGAGGAAAATGGGAAGACAGTTTTTGAGAAAGTGAAAGAACTGAAAGATGAAATGAAGTACCAAACCGAAGCGGAAAAAACGGAAACCCAATCGAAAATATCATCTTTAGAATCCAAAATAAAATCATCAGAAAAGAACATTGAATTGTTTAAAGGAGAACAAAAAATTGCACGAGATAAGATCAAAAAATTAGAGCAAAAGGCACTAGAAATTAATAAAAACTGAAAAAAGACATAGGGACATGATGGGGACATTGAGGGAAAACAAGGGGACACGGAAGGGACATCGAGGAAAAATATAGGGACGTGATGGAGACATTAACGAAAAATATGGGGACGTAATGGGGACATTCAACCTCTTTCCTTGTTCCCATCGTTTTGCTAGGCTCCGCCTAGCTTCACACCTTAGGTGGGAACAAAAACCCCTTATGCTCTTCTCACTATTTTTGGTGCTCTACCCACAATTGTAGAAAGGAGCGGAAATTGTGCATTTAAAAATAAGAGATATAGATCCGGTTGCAATCAAAAAATTTGATGAAATGGCAAAAAAGAAAGGAGTTTCGAGACAAAAACTTTTAAAAGGAATAATTGAAATGGCGGCTTTTTTGCCGGAGCAAACCAAAAAGGAAATGGAGTTAGAAACTTTAATTGAAAAGAACATTTACGTAATGAGAGAGTGCTATAGCGAAATGCAAAAAATGAATGAGTTTATACAACTCATGATGCAGGGTGATGAAAATGAGTAATGCGGCTCCTGTTCAATCTTCCAGCACACCAGGTGTTGTTTTAAAAACAAAATTTGTGTTACCAAGTTCGGATGCGTTTCAGAACTATATAGAGTATGTAGATCGGGAAGAAGCAAAAAGTGAATTGAAACTGAATCCGAAAATGTTTGAAACGTATCAAGAATATATGGGGAATCCAGAAAAGACATCCGCACTGTTTACGGAACACTCAAATCGTTTATCAGAAGGTGAGAAAAAAGCCTTAAAGGAAATGTTTAAAACCGCTCATGAAAATGGAAGTATCATGTGGCAAGATGTCATTTCTTTTCATAATCCTTGGCTAGAGGAACAAGGCATTTATGATGAGAAAACAAAAACATTGGATGAAAAAAAGTTGATGGATGTAACACGGCTTGCGATGAAGGAAATGCAGAAAAGGGAGGGGTTAGAAAAAAGTTCTACCTGGTCGGCAGCCATTCATTTTAATACGGACAACATTCATATTCATGTGGCAACTGTTGAACCATTTCCAACGAGAGAACGTGGCAAAAGAAAACCCAAAACATTGGATGCGATGAGGGGAAAAGTCGTAAACAATTTGTTAGATCGTAAGCAGGAACAAAAACAAATTAATGATCTGATTCGAAATAATATGGTGGGAAGTAAAAAGGAAGATTCCGTTTTTGATTGGCGCAATCAACATTTGAAACCATTGTTTTTACAAATCTATAAACAGTTACCAAGTGATAAAAGACAGTGGCAGTATAGCTACAATACCATTCAGCCATTAAAGCCGGAAATTGATGAATTAAGCAGGAGATATATTCAACATCATCATAAAAAAGATTACGATCAGTTTCTCCAAAAGTTAGATAAAGAAGTGCAAGTTTTTAAAGAAGCATATGGGGAAGGCAAGTATGATAAGAAGCAATATGAAAATTACAAAACGAATAAAATTAATGACTTGCATAAAAGAATGGGGAACGCCTTTTTACAAGAAATGAAGGCATACGATAAAGAACAAAAGAGAATCCATCACATGAAAAAATCAAAGCCGTTTCAAAAATTTCAACAGAATGTATCTATTCAGTATTCCATGAAAAAAGTAGAACGTGCTTTTAAAAGTGAATATGAAAGTTGGAAGAACCAAAAGTATTATGAGCGTATGCAAAAAGAGAGTGCATATCAAAATGAGAGGGGTTATTAAATGAGTACAATTAGAAGACAGGTAACGATGGATCAAGAGACAGAGGATTATATAAAGGATTATATGGAGGAACACGGAATTCGATATACAGGGGAAGCAATGGGAAGAATTTGCAAGGAACATGAAGCAGCAAAAAGCACAGAATGGTCACTAAATTATATAACGGAAGTCGTATCGAATAACTTACATGATGTGTTAAAAAGTGAGCTAACAAAAATTCGTCTTGGTGCAAATAGTGCGGATCGAAATACACAAGTTTTAATTGAATTATTAAATGGTTATTTCTTTTTAGAAGGTGTAGACAGCATTATTACGACTGATAAACAGGAGATGGAAAGTGTGAAGATGGCAAAGAAAACTGTGGAAGAACGAATTAGCCATTTAAGACAAAAACGTTTAGATCATGAGGCTTCAAAGAACAATGTAACGTAAGCTAGATTGTTTCTTTTTATAAAAAAAATAGGAGGTTAGTAGGATGTTGTTATTTCATGAAGATATTGCATTAGGAGTCATTAAAGCAATTGGAGAAGGTGAACTCGTTTTACTTGTAAAAGAGGAAGAACTAACAATCAAAATTACAAGAGAACAAGAGGAAGAACTTGCAGTCCATGTCATGAATCAAGAGAATATGTTAGTTCCGGTTAACGTAAAAACACATGCGCTTTTCTTTGATACAAATGAAAGATGGAATGAAGAAGACATGGAGGAATTGCAAAGAGCGAGTGAAAGAGTAGGGGAAGATCATGAGTAAAAATTATAAGAAAAAGTATCAAACGAAATCACCGGAAGAAAAGAAAGAAGCGGTGCAAGCTTTAACAAAAAAGATGGAAAAAAGCATAGAAGGCTATTTTCGTACACCGGGAGATTTGAAAGATTATTTATCGTTTATGGCAAAATTTTATCACTATTCACCATCTAATATTTCATTAATACAGAGTCAATTCGAGGGAGCCAAGGCAGTTGGTTCCTTTTCTTTTTGGAAAGAAAAGGGGTTTGCGGTTAAGAAGGGTGAGAAAGGAATCCAGATCCTTGTTCCAAACAGAACTATAGCGAAATTTAAAGACAAACAAGGCACTTGGAAAACAGTAACTAAAGCAAATGTGGAAGAAAAAAAGCAAATTGAATCTAAAAGCGTAGAAGTGAAACCTGGTCGTTTATATTTTGCTGTTGGCCATGTGTTTGATGTGTCCCAAACGAGCGCAAAAGCGGAAGATTTACCACGTATTTTTCCGAATCGTTGGCTAGAAGGGAGTGTAAAAGATTACAAGAGTTTGTACAGAGGGATGGAGGCTGTTGCGGAAAAAAACGGTGTGAAAATTATTGAACCAAAAGCAGAGCTTGGTGTCGCAAAAGGTGTGAGTTATACCTTAACAAAAGAAGTTGCCTTGAATCCACGGAACAGTGAATTACAAAATGTAAAAACCTTACTTCATGAATTGGCACATGCCAAACTTCATACAGCAGAGACGCATATGAATTACACAGCACCAGAAAAAGAGTTTCAAGCAGAAATGACCGCTTATGCTGTTTCTTCTTATTTCGGAATTGATACGAGCGAATATTCATTAGGTTATTTAGCGAGCTGGACACAAGGAAAAGAAATGAAAGATAAAACGAAGTTATTAAAAGAAGTACATGAAGCTTCCGTTGAATTCATCGAAACGATTGAAAGCAGTTTAGAAAAAGAAAAACAACAAATACATGAAAAAGAGGTGGGAAGCATGGCAAACAGAAATGAAAAACAGGATGAAAAGAATATCTTATTGGTGGAATTTATGAGTCTAAGCAATACAAGTCAAGAACTGGTCTCTGTTTCACAATTAAGGGAGCTATCAGATTCTAGAAATCAAGCATTTAAGCCTATAGAGCGTGGGGAACAATTGAGTGATAAAGAATTCATAGATGCATTTAACGTGGCAAATAAAGAAAGATATGCGGCTCTAAATCAGAATGACATTACCCGTCCAACTATGTTAATTCAATGGAGTGAAAATGAAAACTTTAAAGGTAATCAATTGATACCATTTGGAGAAGCCAATGAAAAAATGTCTGAAGTCATTTCAAATATTGAAAAAGCAAAAGAGGAAGCAAGAGAAAGAGATGAATACGTACCATATGATAAGACTCGTTATCATATCGCCATTCCAAAAGAAATAGATAGAGATTTTGGAAGAATGGAGCTTGTGAGTATGGATCGTTTGGATATGGGAGATGGAGACTACAAGACACCGTATGAACAAGTATTAAACGAGAAAAGATATCTATCGGATGAAGTGAAACAAGCGTTACGAGATGAAGTAGTGAATTATAGAAATAACAAAGAAATACCAATGGAAAAAGCACATGAAAGTACATTAGAAAAATCGAAAGAGACACCCGATCACTTAGTTACAATTGAAGTGTTAGCAAACGGTTTGCACGATGAAGAAGAAGTCGCAAGAATTCACATGATGGATGCTGTTACGAAAGATATAAATTATTTGTCTGTATGGAATCAAGATAAAACAGATCGGGACGATTTATATGTTTCTCTAATGGAAAAGAACGGGAAACGAGAAAATGTCTATTTAGATAACATTTTGAAACCAGATTTATATGAAAAGGTTCAAAGTTCTATCTTTGATGGGAGAGGAAATTTGTCATTTGTTGTTTATGAAAAGGATGCAAATATGAGTCTAGATGAAATCGTAAAAGATGAACGATATGGACTCTTAGTTGATAAAGCTGAGGGACAAAAAGATTACTCATTTGATGAAAAAGAAGTGGAATTGTATAAAGAAATGAAAAAGGAAGGATATGCACCCATTGCCTCTTTAGATCAACGAATTCAACCTTCAAAAGAAAAAGAGTCAACTACATTAGATAAGGATTTAAGTCGGAAATACGAAGCATACAGACGTTCACAATATGAAGAAACACCAGATAATATTGATAGTATTGTCACTCGCGTAAAAGCTGAAGAGCGATATTATACAACAAAGTATGTTTCGATTGATAATGAGCTGGTAAGCCAAGAACATGTAGTGAAATTAGAAAATCAGGTGGATGAGAAGCTTGGGAAAGAAGGAATAACGGTGAATCAGTCTACAACTTCAAAAGAAATGGATGTAGATAAAAAATTTCAGCCATTGAACGGAAAACAAACGAATCATAAAGAAAAAGACAAGGGGCCAGAGCCTGGCAATGTAGAGCAGTCGAAGGCTACAAAGAAATCAAGTAGAAAAAGAGAAACAATGGAAATGGAACGATGAAAAATTTTATAACAGAAAAACCAGATTAAATCATTTTTTGTTACTCAATTGAGAAAACGGAAAGTGATTTTTTTATGTCTAGAAATGAAAGAGGGTACATGTAAAAGCCCTCTTTCTTGTTTTTAGAACGAAAGGAGTGAAAGAGAATGGGAAACATTGTGGAAATCGTAGACATTGATTACAAGGGCGTTTGGGCAGAAAAAGGAGATCCAAAAGAGCTTATTTTTATTTCGTTATCTAACGAAGAAATTCAAGCCGTTCGTGAAATGCTGTCGGAACAAAAACAATTATATGTGTTCTTACAGAAGGAACTAGAATGGAAGGTTATGTCATGAATGTATGGCTGTTTGCAGGCTGTATGTTTCTTGTGGCTGTCTCTTTGAATGTATTGTTGTTATTTGGTCAAAGAATCGTGAAAAAGCTGAGGATCAAGAAACAGAACCATAAAGCTGAAATTGTAGATTAAGAGAAAAGGACTATGAAACGGAATAGTCCTCTTTTTTTTTTCATTTTATAGAGTAAAGGGGGGATTCCGTAATGTCACATGTCAGTACGGAGGACGCGATGAAAGCAAGAAATATAGACTTGATTTCATATCTCGAAGCAAAGGGAGAAACGTTTAAGAAAGAAGGAAACTATTACCGTCATACAGAGCATGACAGTCTCATTATTAAAGGGAATCAATACGCCTGGAATAGTCGAGGGGAGAAGGGATATGGAGCGATTAGCTTTGCGATGATGTACTATGAAATGACATTTCCACAAGCCGTATTAGATATAAATAAAGGGGATTATAAAGAGTTTGATCGCTCAAAAGCTGAAGAAGAACGCAAAAAAGGACAGCAGCCATTTATCTATCCAAAACACTTAGAGGTGCAGAAACAAACAGAGATCAAGCAGTACTTAATTGATGAGCGGAAAATAGATCCTCGTTTAGTGAACTGGTTAATTAAAAAGGATCTCATTGTCCAGGATAAGAAAAATAATGTCGTTTTCAAATGGAGAGAAGAAGGGGGCAAAGGGCAAGTAATAGGAATGAACCGTCAAGGTACTGTCAAAATGGAAAATAAAAGAGGAAGCTTTAAGCAAATTGTCCCGAATTATGAAAAAATCCATGCCGGTTTTACGGTTGATGTAGGTAAGCCGGATAAGATTTATTTCTATGAAGATCCAATCGACATGTTATCCCATTGGAGTATCAAGCAAAATAATATTCAAAATGCTCGCCTGGTTTCTATGCATGGATTGAAGTCAAAAACAGTGATTCAATCTTTAATGGATGCGAAAAAAGAAGGGCACGATATTAAAGAGGTCATTATGGCAGTTGATAACGATAAAGCCGGGAAAGACTTTATTCAGACGATGAAATGCTTTGTAGATCTTAAAGAGGATATTCCAACGAATGAAAAAGATTGGAACGATGTCCGAAAGAAACAAGTGAGTGAGCAACAGTTAAAAGAAACAGCTCAACCAAAGAAAATGAAACCAATTAAAGAGGTGGAGAGAAGTGTCTAATCTACCAGGTATGCCAAACATATTACAGATTTTGATTTATGGTTTTATCCTTTATGTTCTTTTTCATATTTGTAAATTTATGTACCGGAAGATCCAGGAGCGAAGAATATTAAAGCGAATGGCTAAGTCCGGTATTCGCTATATAGACAAAATGGACGGCCATCAATTCGAAGTATACCTAAAAGCTCTCTTTCGAGAGTTGGGTTATTCTCCAACAGTCACAAAGCAGTCAAATGATTTCGGAGCGGATCTGATATTGAAGGGGAAAAGTCGTATTGTAATCCAGGCGAAACGCTACGGGATGAAAAATAGAGTCGGCATCAGTGCCGTACAAGAGATTTATGCAGCACAAGCCTATTACAAAGCACATGAGGCCTGGGTTGTAACAAACAGTGTATATACAAGACAAGCAAAGGAATTAGCAGAAGCTTGTAATGTAAAATTAATAGATCGTGTAGAACTTCAGAAATTGATTAATAAAATTAATCCCGAATATTCGGCTGAAGATGTGTATCAAGGGGTAACACCTGCAGAACGGAAATGTCCAACATGTAAGCATGATTTAGTGATTCGTAATTCAAATAAAACAGGAAATAAGTTTTTTGGTTGTTCTCAATATCCTACATGTACACATACAGAACCAATTAATACATGAGCTGTGATGAAAATCCGGCTCTTTTTTCATTTGTTTAAAGAATACATGAAGAAAATCAGTTTAACTAAAAAACAGCTTTTCAGATTTGGTTGTATGGGATTTTGATATGATTATCAATACAATAAGTCGTATTTGTTATAAAAACGTATGTAAAGGTAGATACGGACTTTAAATACGTTTTTAGGTTTTTTAGGGAAAATAAAAAGGGTAGTCATTATTTACGACTTAACCCTTTGTCTACGAGCTGGCGAATTGCTTCATTTCGATTCTTCAGCTTATTTTCATGCCAATAATTTTCTATTTGTTCCACTTGTTCTTTTGTAAATGTAACTAAAATTTGAGTGTTCTTTTCTTTATTAACTGCCATTCTAAAACCTCCTCTATAAAAAGTATTATAAGTTATATAACTTATATTGACAACTGGAAAAATGAGTAATAGAATAGTTATATAAGTTATATAACTATGTTAAGGAGGTTATTACATGGAACGGAAAGTTAAAAAGATGATGGCTGATCTTCAATTTCTTATGAATCATGGTCAAATAAGTGTAGATTTTATGGATTTAGGCTATAAAAGAATGCTTTATAGTGCATTAGAAGCTACCGGGAAAAAGTTTAATGTGCGTACCAATGAACATAATGAAACAACCTTGTTCTTAGAGTTAGTTTAGTAAATTTACGTAATGAGGAGCTGTTAATAATGGAGCAGTTAACCATTTTTGACGTGATGGATGAAACTAAAAATAAGCTTTATGAGGTATTAGAGAAAAATGGATTAGATTATAAGATTCATAAGTACTATTTATATTCGAATTATGAGGGAGCTGTTCAATATTACTATATAAGAACAACGGACAATACAATTATTGATTTGTGTATCTCTGATTTTCCAGAAATCTTCGCTATTCATAAAGGATTTAGCGATAAACAAATTAGAAAAATTTATAACTGGAACTTATAAGTCTATATAAATAACAAACTTAATTAATGGAGGAATGAAAAATGAAGATTGCTGTATCGGAATGGAAAGCATTGAAAAAAGAAACAAAGTTAAAGTTATTACGTTATGCGATGCTGGAAAGCAAGTATAAGTATGCAAAATAAAAGCTCTTCATTTGCAAAAGCAAACAAAGAGCAAAGTCATGAGTGACCGTCTAGGAAAGAAATTGGCGGATTTCTTTCCTCTATATTTTAACATAACATATAAAAAGATGTAGATAAGGAGCATGTAGAATGGAAGAAGGTCGTATTTCCTTTCAGCAAAGGTTTAAAGAATTTCTTGTTATGATTGTTAGTTTTTGGATCATTATATTTCTCATGTATGGTGAAAGCCTGTTACAATAGATCTAAGTCGAATAGGAAATACCCTTAGGCAGCGCTCATAGTTATAAGATCTATGGGAGCTTTTCATCATAACGCAAATAATTTCACGTACCGTAATTATTAATAAATAAAACAAAAATATTCATCAAGGGATTCTTTCAATCTTTTGAAATCTATGTGCTCAAAGCGGTAGCACCACATAGCCATCAAGTTAGGAAATTCATTGTTCCCCTAAAAGGGGTCACCATATCATTTCGGGAAAATTGTACGTTTAGACACAATTTGGACACATTTTAGCCAGTTCCCTGTACGTTAAGAAAACAACTATTCATTAACGGTGCTCGGATCAAATGCAAAAATCGTATATTATCAAGACCTAAATCTCCAAAATAACTTAAAATAAAAGGCCCTATATATTATATATGACTAATATGTTAGGACCTTTTATTTTTGGTAATGAATTTTGAAACTGAATTTAAACAGTATTTTTCTCTATTTGGGTAGAAATAAATAAAGTCCTATAAACGGGCGTTTATGGGTTATGTGCTGAACATAATAGCTTTATAACTTAACGTTATATTAATCCAATAAGTAGATAAACGGCAGTTCCCCAGATAAACAGGGCGGAGCATTTGTTGAATATGTTCATTAAACCTCCTGTACCATCTATCTTCTTCATGACTGTACCTGCGAGCGTTAATCCAAAGAACCAAATCCAAGATACTATAATACATGTGATTGTAAAAATAACCTGTTCCGTTCCGACATATTTTAATGCACTTGTTCCAATAACACCAACTATATCTAAGAGGGCATGAGGGTTTAATAAAGAAACCGATAAAGCAAAGATGATTTGTTGACGGATTGGTAATGCTTTATTCGTTTCATTTGTATTTGGCTCAGACCTCCAAATAACATATCCCATGTAAAGTAAAAACAAAATTCCAGCAATCATTAGGCTAAGCCGTAGCCATTCAAATTGTAAAACGATAGTAGATAGACCAAAAACGGCTAAAAGAATTAAAAATGTATCACATAGTGCAGCTGTAACAGCCGCCGGAAGTGCTCGAATTAGTTTTGGCTGTGTGGCTCCTTGTGAAAATACAAATACATTCTGTACCCCTAAAGGTAAAATGAGTCCGAATGCTAAGATTATTCCGTGAACAATGGCTTCCATATAATCAACTCCCTTTCAATTACTATCGTACTATGATAAAACTAAAAGAAAACAACCAATTGGATGGTTTTTTATCCACCCAATTTAGGAGGGAATTAGATGAAATGGAAACCAAATCGTCATTCTCATTTGACCGTTCAAGAGCAAATTGTAGATTGGATAAAGTCTCATATTGAGCGAGGTGATTGGACTGTTGGCACAAAAATTCCAACACAGCGCCAACTTGCAACACAATTTAATGTGAACCGAAGTACTGTACAACTTGCGCTTGATGAATTAAAGGCAGATGGTTTGCTCGAATCTAAAGTGGGATCAGGGATATTTGTGGCCAATAATTCGTGGAACGTGCTTTTGAACAGTTCTCAACCAAATTGGCAGCAACACATTGAATCGAGTATTCATAAACCAAATTACCATACGATTCAACTAATCAATGAATATGAGCAAATGGATAATATCATCCGTCTTGGAACAGGTGAATTATCACCAGAATTACTTCCAACGAAACAAATTGAACAGTCGTTAAAAAAGATTTCACTTGAATCAAAGGCAATTGGCTATTCATCACCACAAGGAAGTGAAAAGCTTCGGGGAATTTTATGTAATTATTTAAAAAAACGTGGTATTCAATCAGCACCAGAGAACATTTTAATTGTTTCAGGTGCACTTCAAGCACTTCAATTAATTGCAGTTGGATTATTAGAAGAAGGATCCATTGTCTTCCAAGAACAACCTTCGTATTTAAATTCTGTGCATCCCTTTCAATCCACTGGAATGCGTATGATTTCAGTTTTACGAGACGCACATTTGACAGACAATTTGCGGGCACTCAAAAGAAAAAGACAATCTTTATTTTACTGTGTGCCAACATTACACAATCCGACAGGATATAATTGGTCGGTGAAAGAAAAGAAAAATCTATACAATACATGCAAAGAGCTACAAATCCCGATTATTGAAGATGATGTGTATCACGAACTGTTATTTGAATCATCTTCTCCTGCCATAAAGTCATTTGATACATCGGGGCAAGTTCTTTATATCGGTAGTGTATCCAAAACGCTAAGTCCTGGATTACGGATCGGTTGGGTTGTTGCACCTTCACCTGTAATTGGGCGATTAGCTGATATTAAAATGCAAACAGATTATGGATCAAGTTCCATTTCTCAAGAAATCGTCGCACACTGGATATCATCCGGTTTATACGAAAAGCATCTCATCACACTTCGTAAACAATTGAAAAGAAGGGCTACATTTGTAGAAGAAATATTGGAACAGCAATTTCAAAAAATCGCTACGTGGAAAAAGTCTGAGGGTGGTTTTTATATATGGATCAGGTTTCATGAACCTATTGTAAATAAGGCGCTATTTCTAAAGTTACTTAAACAAAATGTTTTGATCAATCCAGGTTATATATATGAACCAAGCGATTTACGTCATATTCGTCTTTCTTATTCCTATGCATCATTGGAAGAATTAAAAAAAGGATTAAATATTTTACTAGAACTAAGCCGGCATTAATTCTTATCTTAAATGCATTGAATACTCTATTTGTGTATTTCCCTAAAATATATATTTTTGTATAAAATCCATGAAAAGACGTTAGTACCCCTTTATCAGACTGTATGGTTGTTTCTATGTGTACAGAAAATTGTTTATTTCTGTACACGATAATATTGAACAAAAAATCATGGGATTTCTCCTTTTTTGTGTTCAAGAACCTTGTAAACTTATGTATGTTCAGATAAATATGCAAAATTAAGTTATTGAACAAAGGGAGAGAAAAAAATGAAGATTGGAATAGTGTTTTTGCCCATCCTCCGAAAAGGGGGAATAAGACAAAATGTAATAAAGCCATTCTATCTCTATGGCTTCTTCAATGAATGGACATTATTTTTGAAGAAGAAGTTTCTGGAGTAACAAAGGATTGCGAACAACTCAAAAAAATGCTAGGAGATTTACGAGAAGATGATACCATTTATGTTACCGATCTAACAAATCTATTAAACAGTTATATTTAGGACATATATTCATTTTAGAAAGGATAATTTTAAAAATGGAAATAGAGAATTTACTTAGAGTTACGACAAGGTGGGAATTAAGAGATTGGCTTGAGGAAAATTCAAAAACAGAAAGATTTTGTTGGGTGATAGTAAGTATAACTGAGCAATCAGAAGTGATTCAGTATTTAGATGCAGTTGAAGAGGCACTATGTTTTGGTTGGATTGATGGCATAAAGAAGAAGATATCAGATACTGAACTTGCTCAAAGGCTTTCCCCAAGAAAGAAAAACAGTAATTGGACAGAATTAAATAAGGAAAGAGTAAGAAGGTTATATCAATTAGGTTTGATGAAAGAAGAAGGACTGAGAGTTCTTCCTGATATGCGACCTGAATCTTTTACTATAGATGCAGATATTGAAACTCGTCTGAAAGAAGATGACCAATTATATCAAAACTTCATTAATTTTCCTGATCTATACAGAAGGATTAGAATTGATACGATACAAAGTTATAGAAATGAACCTAATATTTTTAATAAAAGATTGGATAAGTTTATTGAAAATACCAGCGAAAATAAAATGTACGGTCAATGGAATGACAATGGTCGCTTAATCAATTACTAAGGGAAGGAAATGAGAATTGAAATTAGAACGTTTGCTATCAATCATATTCAAGCTCTTAAATAATGAAATTTTGTCAGCTTCTAGTTTAGCTGATGAATTTCAAGTATCACCACGGACAATTTATAGGGACATCGAAGCTATTTGTGCTGCTGGAATACCAGTTGTTTCTTACCAAGGGACTAACGGGGGATTCGGTATAATAAAGGGATACAAATTTGATAAAAGCTTAATGGGTTCTTATGACATTCTGAATTTAATTACAGTATTAAGTAGTTTATCGAATATTTTTAAAGATAAAGAAATTGAACATACGATAGATAGACTAAAATTACTGGATACAAACAGTAATAATAAGTCTTTATTGGTTGACTTGGAAAGCCATAGAACAGAACCCAATTCATTAATGAATCTGCGAAAAGCTATACATGAAAAAAAGGTAATTCACTTTAATTATGTAAGCAATAAAAATGAATTTACATCTCGTGAAGTAGAACCTATTCACCTTCATTATAAGTTCCGTAACTGGTATATATATGGTTATTGTAGAGAACGTCAGAATTATAGAGAATTTAGAGTATCACGTATGATGGATGTCACTCTGACACAAGAAAAGTTTCTACAAAATCACGAAATTAAAGAGGAAGCGTTTTATTCAAACCGTAATCTGGTGGGTTTTGAGGATGTAGTAATCTGGGTAAGTTCTAATTCCTTAGCAGAAGCATTAGACCAATTCCAGAATTCTTCAAAAACCATTAACGATGACGGAAGTATGACAATTACAATTTCTGTTTATCAACCTCTACAGGCTGGATGGCTTAAATCGATTCTTTTAAGCTTTGGTAGCGGTGCTAAAATTGTAAAACCGATCGAACTGCAATCAATTTTAATAGATGAGGCAAAAAAAATAATAAAAGTTTATGAAGATATATGACAAGCCGTTGTCATATATCTTTTTTTATAATCTAGATATCAACTTTTAAAAAACCAGAACTAAAGGAGTAGTTGTTAAATGAACCATGCAAAAAATATGTATAAGTACCATCTTTGGGCTAATAAGGTGTTACTAGAAAGAATAAAAGAATTACCAAACAATGTCCTATATAAAGAGGCTAATAGTTCGTATCCAAATATTGCTCAAACGTTTAGCCATATCTATGTAGTAGATGTAATGTGGTTACAAGTACTTAAAGGAATTGGTATGCAAGAAGCATTGGAAGCTTCTATGTCATTATTAGAAAAGACTAATTTATATTCTGTAGATGAATTTATTAAGTCTTTCGAAGAACTAGCTTCACAGTATGAAGAATGGATGAATAGCCAAAAAGATTTAGAACAAAAAATTGATTTGAATAATCCTTGGTCAGGTGCTAGAGAGACTGCATACTCAGAAATTTTATTTCATGTTGCTAATCATGGTTCCTATCATCGAGGTAATATAACAACCATGCTAAGACAACAGGGGCACGCTTCAACAATGAATGACCTCGCTTTATATTGGTATCAGAGTTAGGGCAAATAGTACTTGTAAATGAATGATAGTTCATATGAGAATACAAATAAAATATTAATCTGCTTTCTATATAAATGTCCTTTAATAAAACTAACGGTGGCGTTAGCTTAATAAGCCAAATTAAAAATCGGTTCCTAAACGTAAAGGAATCGATTTTTCTATGCTGCAGTTTTCTTAACGTTCTAAATCCGCATTTTCCTAACGTTACTTCTGGTACAAGAAATCCAATATGATAACCAACACTATTGGCTAAAAAAATGACACCAGAAGATTTTCGAGGTTTAACCCCAATTTTTTATCAGCATGTTAATTCAAATCCTCTATATGAATTAACTACCAGTAATGTGGTGTTATGTTAACTTTTATTTATGATATTGTTTAAATTAGTATAGTTGTTATATGATGAATTTGTTGTTTCAGTAAATTATAAAAGAGGTATTATGTTATGAAATTTGAAGATAGACGTATGTCAGAGATTAAATTAGGTTGTTTACTTCTAACTGAGGAAAATCAATACTTAGTTATTAAAAAAAATGAAGCTTATTCTTTAGTAAATATTGAAACTGTAGAATGTACACTATTTGAAGTTCCTTTGGAGAACTTAGAAGAAATGATAATTGAAGATTTAAAGGAAACTATTCAAGATATTATTGCTCCAGAACATATTAAAATTGTAGCTAAAAATATTGTATAGTTCGATGAAAAAAACCAGTTTTTTAACTGGTTTTTTTCATGTTCTCTTTGTTTATAGTGATTTAAATGTATACCTTTCTAGTCATTTTTAAGGGAAATAGGTAAGTTGCAATGAAGTCAATAAAATCAAGGGAATTAATGTAAGCTAATATTTAAAAGTTCACATTGGAGTAAAAAAACTCCTTCCACGATTTGTGAAAGGAGTTACGATACTTTGAAAGGCTAAGTCCTTATATGACTAGACATATAAAACGCTTTGGGGATTATGTAATTGATTTACAGAAAATCCCCCAGCCAATAGAAGAAACGATCCCTCTATAATCTCAATAGGCCATAGTTGGAAAAAAAAGTAAGTCTATGACCTATTTTTACACGTATCTCGGCTGTACCCCAATATTGTAAAAAATGTTCTAATAGAGTAGTATTAATTTATATTTATTGGTCGGTTGACCAAACTAAAAATAAGAAGGTGAAATACAATGTCTAATTCTAAAAAAACAGCTACTCGGGATCAAATACTAATGGCTACGTTTGAATGCTTAGCTGAAAAAGGTACAACCGCTATTACATTACGAGATATTGCTACGAAAGCGGGAATTACTTTAAGTTTAATTCATTATTATTTTCCAACAAAGGAGGGATTATTAGTTAACGCTACCTCTTATGTCATGCAAAAACAAATTAAAGAAATTCAAAAGGAACTCTCAAATATACAAGATTTTTCAGAGAAAATGAAAAAACTTATATTTGTAGTACATCACCAATTCAAAAGTTCTGAATGGAGAAAAGTGTATTTTTGTTTATTGGCAGCAGCGGCTTGGTCACCAAAAATTATGGAAGAAATTCGAGTTCTACAGAACCAACTGATAGACCTAATTCAAGAATATGCACAAACTTCCAATGTAGAAATCCCAGATTTAGAAGCGTTTTCCAGGGCTTTGTTGGCTTCGATGAATGGATTAGCCTTACAAGTTATGCATGGGGCTTCAGAGGAACAAATCGCTCCGGCATATGCGGTTATAGAAAAAGTATTCATTAGCATCTGTAACCAAAAAAACGCAATGAGTGATTATTAAACTATATAATTCCAAATTCATGTGCCAATCCATTATTCCATGACACCAAATGGGATGAAGGATTGCAAAACATTATAAAGTGAGGTTACAGCATGATCGCATATGGATCATTTTATTTTTTTGCTATAGTGGGGATTTTATTGATACCTACTATCGTAGCTGGATTAAGAGGTAAAATGTTGCGTAAATATAATGCTATCTTAACGCTAATTATGCTTGCTATTATCTTCTCGGATAAACCAAATCAAGCAATGATGTTAGCAGTATTTATTATTTGGCAATATGTCCTTATTAAAGGCTATTTACTACTAAGAAAACAAAATAATAATACGTTCATGTTTTACATGGCCATTATTTTGTCGATTTTGCCACTAATTTTGGCAAAAATTGCACCATTTGTACCTGAATTAAAATTCATTGTTTTTACTGGTATATCTTATGTAACATTCAGGGCAGTACAAATGGTATTTGAAATTCGTGATGGCTTAATTAAAGAATGCTCATTTTTTAATTTCTGGGAATTCATTTTGTTCTTCCCTGCTATTTCGACCGGGCCTATCGATCGGTATCGCAGGTTCCAAAAAGATATTCAAAAACCACCAAGTGCTGAAGAATATCAAAATCTACTATACACGGGTATTAACCGTATTTTTCAAGGTTTTCTGTATAAATTTATACTTGCTTACTTAATAAAAGAAAATATTATGGATGCTACATTAGCTCACCAAAACACAATTTTATCAAATATGATTTACATGTATAGCTATAGTTTATATCTATTCTTTGACTTTGCAGGTTATAGCTCATTTGTAATTGGTGTCAGTTATATGATGGGTATTAAAACACCAGAAAACTTTAACAAACCGTTTATCAGCCGTAATATTAAAGATTTCTGGAATCGTTGGCACATGAGCTTATCATTCTGGCTCCGTGATTTTATTTACATGCGCTTTGTCTTTTTTGCCACAAAGAAAAAGCTCATAAAAAATCGCTATATGATTTCATATATTGGCGTCTTTTTGAACTTTTTTGTCATGGGAATTTGGCATATTACAGGTCATCATATTGCTCAATATATGATTTATGCTCTATATCATATTGTTCTGTTTATTTTATTTGATATTTTCGAACGAAAAAACAAGAAGCATAAATTTTGGCCCAACAATACGTTCATGCATATCCTTTCAATTGTGATTACATTCCATTTCGTATGTTTCGGCTTCCTAATCTTCTCTGGTCACCTAAACAATTATTTTTAATGAATAACTTTTTTTCTCACAACTATGGGTATGAGGGGCCACTATGAAAGAAAATTATTTAGAAAAACAGTTAAGAAGACCTTGTAGTTATAATTTTTTTTAGAGGAAGCATCCATAGCGGATGCTTTTTTCTTTGCTATATAAAAATTATATAATAAGTGAGAAATTAATTAAGCGGACAATTGAACAATGCAACTCATCATACCTCACACATTGATTCATAACTAAAATATTTAAAACAAACGTTTGTTTAATTTTCCTATACCTAATTTCTTCATCACATAAATAAAAAAGATAAGAAAACTCCATCTACATATATTTAAGAATTATATTTAGTTACAATATGAAATTGATTTTCTTATAGTTAATTAATCCTAAATATAAATATAGGTCTTTCTGTAAGAATACTACATTCTTCTCTATTTACCTATATTGATATTTTGACTAATTTATTATGATGTAGATGTTAATTTAAAGTTATTTATACAAAATAACTAAATGCATTTTTTAGGAAGAGAAAATGATATACCACTGTCGCTTTTAAATAAAGTCACGATGTTTTGAAAAATGATGCGATGATTATAATAAAGTCGCGAAGGCTTGAAGAAAGTTGCTATAAAATATAAAAAGGAACCTAAATCAAAGCCTGTTTTTATTATAGCTATTGCTGAAATTACAGCTAAAGGATGTTTAATATATGGATTGTTGAGGATTGCCTTTATGTAATACAATTGTAGTAAAGGGAATTACTGTTTTATATGGTTATAGATATGTATCATCACGTTGAAAATATTTTGACCTTTAAACAGAATAAAATAAACAATTTAAGGGGTATGTAAGATGGGGAAATTTGTGAAAGACCAAAAGGTAGTTGCTTATACACTATTAGGATTAGAACCTTGTACTGTTGTAAGAGTTGGTTGGATTTTTATTATGGTAAAGGAAGAAGAAACGGGTCATCTATATTCTGTTAGAAAAAGTAAAATGACACCTATAGAGGAAGAGGAACACTATCTTGTAGAAGAAAGTATTGATGATGATGGGTTATTTGGTATAGGTAGATTGTTTGCTAAAATAGAGGCAGACGACATGGAAGCTGCAAAGAAATCATTTGAAGAGAATGAAGACTTCCCTAAATACGAAGATTTCCATAAACCATCAGAAGGTAAGCTATACGATGGAGAGTACTATGTGACAATCAAAACAGGTAAAGAGTTATTAGACCAATACTTTAATCGAGAAAAGGTAGAGCGTAATGGTACTAATTAAATTAGATGTGAAAACGGTTAAAGATCAAATCTTATTTATGTTAGGTATATAGACTAAAAAAATATATATTTGATTATTGGGAGGACAAAATAAGCAAATATAAATTTTCAAACGGTTTGAAAGCAGCATTATCAACAGCTGATCTCGAAGCATTAAATAAAGCATACGGTGCTACTAAAGGGGATATTAATATATTAAGGACGAAATATCCAAATTGTCCAGAATCATTAATCTCTTTACTTGAAAATATGGAGGAATGATCACAAAAATTATCAAACTTTTTTATAAAAGGATGATTCAATTGGATATAGAAAAAGCGTGTTTTGAACAATCTTTTTTTGAACCACGCTTTTTTTATTTGCTCTTTTATCAAGGTTTATTAAGTTAATTTAATCAAACTTTATTCCAAGGCTACAACCACTCTGTTTTCTTAATTCACATAATTTTCAAAAAAAATCCCTGGATGTTAATATTTGTTATATAATAAACTTATCAAAGCATTACCCCTGTAGTTTCTATGATGAACCTGTAAGATAGTTTGTTTGTCCCGTATATTCACCTTAAACTAAAAAGAACTTGTAGGGATTCCTACAAGTTCTTTTTGTTCTTCGGATTGACGGATAGTAAATGTTATTAGGGATACCGCTAACATTTCGGAAAAAAACTACGCCAAGAGCATGCAGGATTTTATACAAAAAATAGAGAACCATAGAGAAAACTGGGGAGGCCCAAAGGCGCACCAGAATAGGAATGTATAAAAGACTGCATAGATCCATAGAACAAAAAAGGAGGTCCCCTTATGAGAGTAGGGGTTCCTCCTTGTCCTTGCTACCAATAAGTGGTGTTATGGTAACTTCAAATGAGTGAAGTATTCATCATATATATGTTATATGAAATTCAGAAAATATTTTTAATAAAAATGAACTTTTTTTAACTATCGAGCGAATATAGATATGAAAGCTGTTTTACAGGAAATAGAGGGGGCCCCTAGAGTGAATGAAATTGAATTAAAGAAATGGCTTCAACAAATGGTTACCGGTGACCAAAGAGCCTTTCAATACATTTATGACGCTACTTGTAAAGATGTATATCGAACTGTAGCATTTCTTATAGTCGATAAGCAAGACATAGATGATATTGTGAATGAAGTGTACATTCATATGTGGAAATCACTATCGAATTACGATTATAATCGTTCGTTTCGATTTTGGCTGCACGGCCTGATTGTACGTCAAGTAAAAGATTGGAGAAGGAAGACCTGGCGTAGATTCCGTATTTTAGAGCGGAAAAAGGCATTTCGGCAGGAACCTTTTTATATAACAGATGAAGGGGTTCTGCATATGGAAACACGTAGTGAGTTGCTGGAATTAGTAAATACATTATCGTACAAGCATCGTGAAGTGGTAATTATGCGGTATTTTCACGAATACAGTTTGGATGAGATTACATTGCTCATTGGAATCCCTGTTGGTACGGTAAAATCTCGATTATATACAGCATTAAAGATATTACGAAAAGAGATGGAGAATTTGTCGATTGGAAAGGAGAACCAAGTTAATGGATTTTGAAAAACAATTACATAATGACTTGGAGAAAGCAGCAAAAAATATGCAACCTTCGAAAGAATTACAAACAAGGGTATCAGCTTCTTTTCAAGCATATAGACAAGAAAAAATGAAAAGGAGAACTCATATGAAAAAACGGTTCATAACAGTTATAGTCGCAACAGCGGTTCTTGTGCCTACAGGGGTTTTTGCAGGTCCTAATTTACCATCATTATTAGAGAAAATAATTGGTACTTCTGAGGAAGCAAAACAAAAGACGGGTATTTCTAAAGAGGGATATGAAAGTTTGAACAAAAGTCTTGAAGTGGCGAAACAAATCCTTACAAAAGAAGAGTTGGAACGTTATACTGTTTTATTAAAAGAAGATTTTGATTACATGAAGAGAATTAGTGCTGTAGAAAATGGAGAACGACATACGGACATGGATCGATACAATTCTCTTACGCCAGAAGAACACAAAAAAGCAGAAAAAATCACGTCAGAATTAAACGTATATCAAGAAAAGATAAACGCTAGATTCACTTACACTTTAGAAGAAGCACAAAAATTGGCTGTTTTTCCAATTAAACGCCCTACTTATCTCCCTGCAGGGTATGTATTAGAAGAAACAATGGCTAGAGCACAAGCCACAGTAGGGACACCCAAACCTGTTGTGATAATGAGATATAAAAATAGTGAATCGGATAAAACAAAATCTACTGCTGAACAAGGATTCACAATCGTGCAATCTGACATTGAGACTACTAATCACGACTATATCGTAGATGAAATAGGTCCTTTTACCAATAGTAAAAAATTCACTTTTGATACAGTAACTGATTATACTCTTGAAGGATATTCCATTAGCTTTGGAAAATATCGATCTGGTAAGTTAAAAGGAATGAAACTAGTTGTCCCAGAAAAAGAAGGAAAAAGTGCGTATCAAGTATATATTAATAGTAGTATACTATCCCAAAAAGAACTTGAAAAAGTATTACTTTCAATTGTTAAATAAGGGGTATCACTTCCCTTTTACTGACTACATTGCTTGAAGTATTAGTAAGATTTTGACGGATTATATTACAGAAACATCCCGAATATAATTATAGTTGTTACTTTATTCATGAATAGGAGATAATCCTCGAAGTGTCTTCATTTATAGTATTTTGAATGTATACTTTTCTAGTAATTTTTGAGATAAATGGTCAATTTGCAATGAATTCAATAGAATCAATGATTTGAAAGTAAACTAATATTTAAAAGTTTACTTTCAAATCAATCATGGAATTCCGCAATTAAACAACCTATTTATGTTAAAATTGGAAATATATGATTTTTTCAGGGAGGGGAGATTTTATTGCATAAAATTTCAAATTTGATTTGTGGAGTATTATTGGTGATTTATATTTTGTATTCATTTTTTCTAAAAGATGAAAGTGATTTGAATGTAATTATTATATTAACCGTCTTGCTTATTATTTCTGTAATTTTAGACAAAAGAAACATAAAAAAACGGATCGATTAAAGGTCGGTTTTTTTATGTTTCTTAATGAATATGAAAGTAAACTTCTATCTAAAAGTTTACTTTCGGTAATAACAAAAATATGCTTTGTTTTGCTTTTGGTATGAAATGCTTACTTGCTTATTTTCAGCAATTGCACAACACACAGTATCATTTATAAGATCTAGTTTTTGTTCATCTACAATAGGCATCGGTACTTCATTTTGCTTATCGTATAATTCATTCAGTCCTTCCAATTGTTCTTTTATTGCTGAAAATGGTTATCAAGACCTAAAATAAAAAAAGTTAGCTAAAATAAAGGATAGTACATATTTTATATGACTAATATGTACTATCCTTTCTTATTCAACTAAACCAACCGTTACTCTAAGTACATTTATTCACAATTCTCTTCTTTCAAACAGATTTCTATGAATTCAAATAAACCTTTTGCCTCAATAGAACGTTGTCCCCAATCATGCCAATAATATAGCACTTGTCCTACTACTCCAGATTCTGATGGATCTGTATCAATACAAAGATAATCCCCGCCACCATTTTCTGCAATTGGAATCCACTTGGAATTCCAAAGAACTGGTTTAAGCTCTTTTTCAATATCTGGCTCTAAATCATCATCTGGATCGAATTCTTCCTGTAAAAATTTCCAATTATCGATAATTTCGGAAGTAGGGGACAAAGTCAAATTCCTAACAAATGGATTTACCCCGGGCTCCCAAACTTGTCCGTTATACACCCTGTAAAAGTTCTTCATCTCTTCAGGAAGTATAACCCCCAGTGTACCCTCAATAATTTGAAACTCTTCATCACTTGCACCTGGCTGAAGATTTAATGATTCTTTAAAGTTACCTTCAGAATTTGATCCTCTTTCAATAATACATTGCCATAACCATTCAGCTTGATTAATCATGCTATTTATCCTCCTCACACGTCTCAAACATTTTTCTCCCTACCCTTTGAATTGTAAATCCTTATGTATATTTAATATCAGTTACATGACCAATCTCTATATATAATACCTTATCATTTTGGTTCATAATTCTTAACTCATTTCGAGTCATATCGTAAAAATGAATATGGCCAATTTCTGAATGCAATTTGTGCTGTTTGTGGTATGAAATGTTTACTTGCTTACTTTCAGCAATTGCTACCCCTAATAATAAGGGACTCTATTTTTTATGTATATCTTATAGTTCATTTTATTTTATAAAGAAAAAAGCCCCGGATAGGACTATATGATTTTCTTCATACCGCATTGACGACATTCTCTTAAAAAGATGAAATCTTTAACGGAACTCTTGAATGAGGTATTGCCGCAATTGTCGCAACGACCGCTAATTTTATTATCAAGACCTAAATTAAAAAAAGATTTATAAATTAAAGGTCATAACATATTATATATGACTAATATGTTATGACCTTTGTTATCCAACTAACGCACCCGTTAGCTGATTAAGAAATGGTCCTAATTCACATATAAATGCAAAACATTTTCCTGTTTCTCATACCTTCCCTTTATTTCTCCGATACCATCAATTGTAAGCGAATCAACATTTTCAATGGGATTATTCTTTAATATCAGATGTAATTTAATTATATTTTGAAGTCCACCCTTACAATAGGCAATAACAGGTTGTTGTACAAGATAGTCTTCATTGTTAATTCTTACTTTTATAAAGTTCTTATGTAAAAGACTATTTTCAAATGGGACGATATTCATCGGGTCAAAAGATTTAGCAGTTATTTCACCTTCAATAAATAGATGAATTCCTTTTTGTTGTTCAAAATTTCCAAATGTATTTTTTCTATTTTGTATAGCAAAATTAATTACTTCCTCTGTTTCAGGACTTATTTCTATGTTACTTATTTTTATAAAGTCATCCGAAAGCTGTTTAAATATATCGTATAATGTTTCCTCTTTACCCCAAAAACTTTCCTTCCAGCCTGGTGAAAACTCATCTAGTAACAAACACATAAACAAACCTGAACTATAACAACTCTTTCGTATATCAGAAGTGGATTCATATTTGTCCATAAGGTGTTGTCCATATTTTTTTAGAACTGATTTGTAAGCTATCGGGGTTTTTTCCGAGTAAGCCTTTAGTTCAACATACAACGCAGGTCCTTCAATTGTTTCAATTAAGTTTTCGTATAATAGATAATTATTAAATTTAGCAGCTCTTTTTTCTCTTAGGGCAATGAAAGTATTAAGATATAGTTTCTTTTTAATAATATTATTTTCTAACACCGCACTAAAAAGGTTGGTTCTTTCCTGATTTCGTAATTCCACATTTTCTTTTGATAACGGATATGTGATTCCCATAATTTCATTCGCGAACCGAGTTTCGCCCTTAACATATTGAAAACCGTGGAATAATTCGTGTACGAGAATAGAATATAAACTTTTATAATCCTCATACAATTCGATATTTACAATTGCTGTTGGATAATCATTATAAAGAATAAGTGTACAACCATTAAATTGTTCATCCCAATTTAAAATTTGATAATTATTTTGTTGATTTTTTTTCATTCTAGGATGGTTGAAAAGATAAACATAACTCTTATCATATAATGCGTAAGCAACCGATTCAAAACCTGACCAATAATTATCCAAATTTGCATTTACTAAGTCTTTGGAAATTCGATTAAGATATTTATTCATCCTTTTCACCTCTATATAAAAAATCCATTAAATGTAAATTCTCTTAGGGATGAAAAATATCCTTTTTCAAAAGAGGGCTTATTCAACTAAACTGCCCCGTTAGTTGAATAAGAAGGGGAGAACGTTGTTCTCCCTCATAACTTTTTATAAACATCTGCATAAGCTACTTTCAGCTGTTCTCTAAGTTGCTTGTTTTCTTCGCCCAATTTTTTATTCTTCCTTTTTAGAGAGGCGATAAGGGCATCCTTATTGCTTTCGTTCATTTCTCGTTTTGCTTGTTTGGGTGTAGGTACTTGTGCTTGCTGTTCTCGTAATGTTTCGATCCTGGAACGAAAGTCCTTGTTGTTATAGAGTGTTGCTTTGGATACATCAGCTTCACTGGCTACACTGTTAAAGTTTATTTTTTCATTGGCTTTTAAAAGCCTTTTAATAGCTTCGTCTACTTTCTGATAGGTATTTGCCTTTCGTTTGGCATGAATCGCTTTCAAATGTTCAGAACGGTCATATTCAGCCATTTTTAACACCTAACTTTCTTTTCATCCGATCTTGTCTACCAAAGATAACATTTCCATCTTGGAGGGTATTTAAAATGTTTTGGTAACGTTGTAGATTCTTTTGGTTCCTCTCCGCAATATCCTCTCTACCACGTTGTTTTGCTATTTCAATTGCTTTCGTAGTGGTTTTAATGTGAAGTTCATATTTTTGTTTATCTAACTCTGAAAAACCTACTGCTAAGTCTTTACATGGAGTTTGATTATCACCACAAGTTAGACAAGGCGGGGCTTCCATATGAGGGCAGTTTCCGTTTAATCGAGCGTGACACGTTCCATAAGGGTTGTCCATCGCATTTAGCTTGTGGTCTTGCCATAATGCATCCAATATGTCTGTTGGAATATCTTCTCCTGATTTAATTTCCTGTACTTCACCGTTTAAGTCAAAGCTAAAAACACCTTGCTTTATGACTGACTCAAAGACTTTTCTTTTAGTATCATCTTATACAAAAAATCGGGAGACATAGGGAACTATGGGGAGGCCAAAAGGCGCACCAAAATAGGAATGTATAAAAAAATGCATAGATCCATCGAACAAAAAAGGAGGTTCCCTTATGAGAGTAGGAGTTCCTCCTTGTCCTTGTTACCAATAATGTTACGTTATGTCAACCTTACATGAATTTTTATTCATCGCCATTTTCATAGTTTAAAAGGACAACTCGTACTCATTTTTTTAAGGATAGAGGGAACAATCATGACGTAAAGTGCAAAACAAGCCCCTTAGAATATTGATTCTTTACTCCCACCAATGTTTCATCTCACTAATTCCAACGTCCCACAACTTAGCGTTTCCGGAAACGCTAATGGTCAGCTCGTTTACCTCGTTAAAAGGCAACTCCTGTAAAGACTCTGCTCCTTGAGGAGATTGTTCGTTTAATCGATATACTTCTTGTCCATCTACGATTATTTTGGCTTCACCCTTAAAGTCTACATTGTCGGGAATGCCAAAATAGAAATAAAGCCAGACATTTTCTTTGTTCCCAAGAATATAGTTGTATGTTTTGGTTGATTCACCTTCACTGCTATACACGTTCATTTTCGGCTCTATTCGCTCACCTGCTATGGTGAAACTTGGGAGGTTCTCAGTCATAGGTGTAGTTCCTGTCATTTCTTTTATAACAGTTAATGTTTGAATAGGGCCTTCTCTTTTTTTGTTGATTTCAGAGACCACCATGACTCCAATTATAAGGACAACAATAGATAGAGCCGAAGCCATGAGCTTTTTATAAGAAATTTTTGAAGAAAATCCAACTCTATAGGCAACATAGCCAATCATTGCACCTAATGTATTGGAAATAACATCATTTACATCAAAGCTACCAAGATATGTTAAAGCCTGAATGGTTTCTAAAACGAGAATCGCTAAAACCAACAAGGATATAAACTTCCCAAATCTGACACGATACAATAGGGGAAATAGTATTCCAAAAGGGATAAAAGCAGCAATATTTCCAAAATCAACAATCCATGAATAATTTAGTTCTGGAAATTTAAGTGGTACTCCTTCTGGAACAAGGATAAAGGTGTACCGTTCTAAACTGGCTACACTATCGAGCCTGTTAAACGCAAAGAACATAAAAAATAAAACTAAAATCGTATAGCATATGGTGCCAGCTAAAATGATTTTCCGTGATTTCGTTTCCATAATATCTCCTTAATTTCAACATATTATTTACCACAAATATTATAATACTAAAATATCAGTTTAAAAAAAACGGGAATATGATAATTCCGGCCAAAATCCAATATTATTTATATGCTTAATTATATTTAGTGGTTTTGTTATTATTGGCAGTCTATCTAAGAAGGGCAAGATATAAATTTATTAACTTCCGAGAACGATAATTATGTAAATGAGCTGTCCAAATGGATGGCTTGTTTTATTTTTTGCTTAGCGTGGTTTTTTTCCAAAATGCTGGCGGTACCCCATTGCCATCAAGCTAAGCTTACGCAAAGCCAATTTTAGGCGAGATTGTTTCTTTTTTCTAAAGGGCAAGTGTAGG
>NZ_MAOG01000022.1:0-371 GCF_001884205.1 Bacillus sp. NH11B
GACAAATATTCCTACGGAATGGGTACCAAAAGAGAAAATCTATGATTTATATTCACTACGTTGGCAAATTGAGCTGTTATTTAAAATATGGAAATCTTGGTTTCAAATTCATCGTTGCAAATCTATTAAACAAGAGCGGTTAGAATGTCATCTTTATGGTCAACTCATTAGTATCTTATTATGTTCTTCTACTATGTTTAAAATGAGAGAACTCCTGTTACGTAAGAAACAGAAAGAGCTAAGTGAATATAAAGCGATGTACATAATTAAGGACTATTTTTTACTGTTTCATCAAGCACTACACAAAAACACCCAAGAGCTATCAAAGGTTCTCCTTCGTCTGTTTAACCTCCTACAGCACAACGGACGAA
>NZ_MAOG01000023.1:0-6623 GCF_001884205.1 Bacillus sp. NH11B
AGACAGACTACGTTTTGTTCTGTTTGAATTGTTAGGAACAGTTAATGTACCTGTTTCTTCATGAATACCTTCTGAACGTTGAAGACTGTCTGCTTTCTTATTATCGACAGTACCTCCACCACGTCCGTCTACCTCTTCAAAACTAGCTTCAATACTTTTTAGAGCCTGTTCATCTGATGTTTGAAGTTGGTCTGTTTTACTTTGTTCCTGAACGCTTGTAGGTTGCTTATTGTTTACTGATTGTTGTTCCTCTGCAAATGATGCCAATGGTGAAGATAATACCGTTAAGCCTGCTGTTAATGCTACTACTTTTTTGTTAAATTTAATATTCATTTATAGTTTGGTATATCTCACTATTTTAATAGATATACCTTCCTCCTTGTACTTCTTTTAGTGTGAATAATAGTTTAAATAATGGTAGTTTGAATCCCAAAAATAACGACTTGATTTTTCATTTCATATAATTAACTGAAATCTATAGGTCCGCCTAGATATGTCAATATTTCAGGGTTATAACACAACACTAGGGTTCCCCCATAACTAAGACCAATGAAAAGAGAATCCAACACAGATCTCTCTTCATAATTGTTTAAATTGATATTTGGGAGTGTTTCAAACAAATATCGAAGAGAATGATAAGGACTTAAATTGTTCTCTTTTGCAGTTTCAACCACACTATACATGATGGCACTCCCTCTAGTACCTTCGTAAAAATATAATTTAAATAACATAAATAACCTTTAATATACAAAACTATAACATTTACTTTATATCCCGTTTGATTTCTATGAAATTCAAAAATCTTTCGAAAATCCTGATTACAAATAAAAAGGGACTTTAAACCACAGAAGCCATTTTTTGTGTTGGTTTGGAATAAAGCTTGATCAAAACTCAGGAGTTTTACCGTGACAGCTTTATCTAATGATACAAAACGGTGCAACTTTTTTTGCAAACAGTTAAATTTTATTCAAAATAGTACGACCTTATTTCACAGCAACAACCATGTCATGTTAGTACTTTGGAACTTCTAATATACTCTTTTTCTTCCCATCATATACTATAGCTGTTTTTGCTTTTATATTCTCATTGTCATATGTGAAATCTTGGTTTGAGAAATTCACAATCACTTTCATGTCATTTCCAAATGTCGTACTTTGAACTTGCCGATCTTCAGACAATACTTCAAAATTAGTCATTGGTTTTGTTACGGCTTTCTCATGAAATGGAGACCATACTTTCAAATAAGAGGTAATGATGGATTTACTTTTCTCCCATTCATTTTTATCAATATGATATAAAGGTGGTACATTATACAACATTTCAGATAACATTCTATTTCCTATCTCATCCTTAATTCTAAAACTTCCCCATGACCATTGGTGAGTCGTAATAATTGAATCATTATATACAAGTTTATATAACGGAATTGAATATACAGGATTATTATAAATATTTTTATAAATAGGCTTAATAGGTATGGTTTTTCCATTCAATTCTGGAATAGCACCATCTGGTGAAGTGGATTTATATCCGCCTACATAATATGGGTTCTTTTTATCTCTCATATCAGAGTCGGGCCAAATCCCAGGCGTTTCTATTCCATGCGCAAAGGCAATTATATTACTAGCAAAGTCATTCCCACCTTCTGATCCGACTACCATATGTTTTTCTTCGCTAATATATTTCATTCTTTGCAGTCTTGCTTTTAGATCTTGTTCCTGAGTTGTAATGTGATTTGGAGAATAATCATCATAAATTTCGCCTGTAGCATCACAATCGACAAACCAAGAATTAAACGGTATATTATTTTGTAAAATATCACCTACACGTTCTTGCACACTAGGTAAGGATAAAGTTGGATTTAACTTTCTTCCTTTTCCTAAGAATCCTCCTACTTTTTCTCCTTTTTCATTCGATATTGTAGCATTTTCATATAAATTTTTATCTTTAAAAGAAGCTGTATTCCACTCTCTACTTCCCACTTCATGAATCGAGTGGTATGAATCATAAGGACCGATTAAATACCCCATTCTATTTGCTTCTTCTACCATTTTGGGATTCATTAATCCATTAGCCCAATTAGGTAAACCTATCCATGCTTTTTTAACATTCGATTTCTTCATATCAACTAAAACATCTGTTGTTTCTTTCTGTTCCCATCTACTTACTTCATCCAATGCCTCTGTTAACTTACTCTTAATTAATCCTTTGTTCAGTGTATAGAGTTCTTGTTCACTTAAGTTTTGGATACCTTTTTTTAACAATTCATTTATTGAGATATCTGGGTTATAAAAAATATCTTTATTATAAAGTTGTTCTAATCTTAATACCTGATTTATCGCATTAACTATTACTTTTTGCTGGCTTTTATTGATAGCTTTTTGATTCTTTATATCTTGCATAACAGTTTCAAAATCTTTTGAGCCATCTTCCGTATTTTCTTGTAACAACTGTGCAATCCAATTTGTAAATGTCTCATCCATTTTTTGTGAAAATTTATCCCACTTGATATTTTCTACTGCAATCCCACTGTGGTCCCAAAAATAAATATGAGGAGCACCATATAATTTTTTAATGTTCGGATTTGTTTTTGCTTTTTCTTCTAGTGTCTTAAATTCTCCCTGTTCTTTTATATAATTTTTATAAATATTGGCCATCGAGACAGGGTTTTTATCAGTTAGATACAATCTGAATCCATATTCTTTATTCTTATTAATAGAAGGATATTGATGTGTAAAACTAAACTGTATATCGGAATCAGCAGTGAAATGAATATTATCGTTATACATTTTTTCAGCTATATACATAATGGAATAATTAGATTTATTCAATGCAAAGAATCTCATAGAAAAACTTTCTATGAATGACATCTCTTGATCTTTTAAATATTCTTTCCAGTTTGGATCATTGCTAGGTATATTTTTTCCTTCCCATAATGGTAACGTATAGCTGTCTGCACTTACTTTAGGCCATGTAAATTCATTAGCTCCTTCAGACTTAATAGATTTTAACTTAATATTTAAATAAGACTCTTTCTTTTCAATCTTCACATCTATTTGGTCATCTGGATAACTCCATGATATACAATCATCTTTTTTTATTAGATTTGTTATTTTTTTCTTCGATAGTGGTAAGGAAGCACTTTCTCTTACACCATCTTTTTCCACAAAAATTTCACCAGTTTCAGGATTCACATCAAAGGTGAAATTTTTGTATTGAGAAACCACGTTTTGTCCCTTTGTTGTAAAATCCTTTTGTTGCGCATAACTCAGGGATGGTAATGTAAGACACATTGAACTCATCAAAATTGGAATGACTAGCTTGTTCATTTTTTTATTCATACTTATAAACCTCCTTTTTTGTATTTCTATCCTACAAATACATTGTGACAGGAATGTGACAAAATGGTGAGTGGCTCAAAAAAATGAATTCTTGCCGTGCCCCTATTTGAAATTGTCACATTTCTGTAACAATAGTGATTTATTTTATAATAGGAAACTATCATGGAAAGAAGGGGAATTTATGAAAAAAATCATACCGATAGTCGCATTAATAGGCATGATGAACTTAGGGATACAAGAAATGAATGTGAAAGCTGAGACATACAAAAGTGCAGGTTCCAAAATGGATTTTTGGAATTCTAAAAGAGGTACCGCCAGCATTTCGGAAAAAAACCACGCTAAGCAAGACACGATAAAAAGAGCCAATTTTACCCTATCAAGAGTAAAGTTAGCTCTTTTATTAATCCACGTATTTTACCTAGAAATTTTATCTGTTCTGTCGCCTAATATTTCAATAAATTCGCTGTACTCCTATTCATATAATATCTTTTATTGTAAATCTTCGAACTCCCACAAAAGTAAATATGGTTCTGGTGCAAATACTTAGGAAAGATATAAAGATGCGAAAAGTTTCCTAGTGAAATCTAGTCTTAAGCAGCAATTCCAAATAGTTGATGGATGAACTTCACTTGATTTTGGACAGACTTGTCCAATAAAACAAGTTGCCCTTTTTTCATCATATGCATAGCTTCTATTCCAGAAAGAATGGATGTAGCTGTGCGAAAGGATTTCAATCCTAACATCGAACGAACCCGCTTTTTAATAAACCGATGATCTTGTTCCACTATGTTATTGAGATATTTCACTTGCCTTAGTTGGATGCCTAATGGCATCTTTTTTTCTTTTCTCAATTCTTCAACTGCTATAGGATAAGCTGGATTCTTATCTACTGTCACGACCCGAGGTTCAGAAATATGAAAAGACTGCAAAGCTTTCTTGAAGAATCGCTTTGCAGCCTTTTGGTTTCTTGCTTTGCTTCGGTAAAAATCAATGGTATTTCCTTTCGAATCGACAGCACGATACAGGTACATCCATTGACTTTTCACTTTGATATATGTTTCATCGACTCTCCAAGAGCCATCGGTTTACTTGAGATGACGACGGATTCTTTTGTCTAATTCAGGACCATACTGATGAACCCAACGCATAATCGTTGTATGAGCAACGAATAAGCCCCGTTCCTCCATCATTTCCACCAAATCACGAAAGCTCAAGTTGTACCGTAGGTACCATCTTACTGTTTGCAAAATAATATCATGATGATAATGTTTCCACTTGAATAAATTTCGCTTTTCCATACTAATCACGCCCCTTTTTTAGAGTAATAGTATCAGTATGTCCAAGATTTAGAGATTACCTGCAATTATTTTGAAGTTTTCGCACCGGAACCCTTTAAACAGCTAAATAATACATAAAGGGCATATCCCTTTCGGAATTGCCCTTTATACATCCCTTAATTTATAAAGAAATACTTCATTTTTAAAATCTAGCAATTTACTAGATAAAAAATATAAACATAACCGGTATTATTTCTCACTTAAAATAGTGATCTTATTATTCATTATCCTTCAGATTTGATAGTCTTTAAAATGCTTTCAAAATCCTCTAATAACGATTTAATGTTCTGATCTTTAAACAAATAATATCCTTCCAATCCCCTATGAATAATCGCAAATATTGTCGGATGAAATGATTTGTCTGTTGAATTTATGAGATATTGACTAAATTGTACAGCAGATTCTAAAGTATAATTTAATTTCTTCGACAATATTTGAATCATGGTTGCTTGAATATCAGTAGGGGATATATTTTTTTCTCTACCTAAACCGTTTAATATTCCAAATAAATATGCCCCTAATACTTGTTTATCTTGTTCATTATCAAAATCAATTTTTGTCCCATTTAATACAATGTCAAATAAATCTACACTCTGCTGGAAAAAACTTTCTTTTTCATTCAAAATTTTCACTCCTTAAATAATTTCCAATTTTCCTTTTGGATTTTAGGACGTAACATAAGTTGATCGTGTTTTCTCTGTTGAATCTCTTTTATCCCAAGTTCAAGAATTTTTTTTGCTTTTTCTTTTTGCCCTGAAATCAGGTAAAAATTACATACTTTATGATACAAAATAATGGTTTCCTGAGAAGCATATTCTGCTGCAATATTCCAATTGCTAATCTTCTCATAATAGGGAATAGCAATGTTCATTACATTATTTATTAACTCATCGAATTCCTCTTCATCAGATTTCGAATTGGTAAGTGTAAAGTGTTTGGTGACATCCCTTGTCCAGCCTGGAATATTCTATTCTGCGACTCCTACTATCCCGTTATTTATTGGCTTACTTCCCCATTGTTCTTTATACCATTTTGTATATTCTTTTGATGTAATTCCCCACATTGTCCAAAATTCGCAATAACCTTCCGAATTCCATTTGCTAAGTGAAAAACTAAAAGTTAGTTCAAAATCCCCAATTTTTCGAGTGAATTTTGGTACACTTTTTGAATATCGAAAACCTAATTTTTGTAATTCATCTACTAAATATTTTTCTATATATAAGTTTAATAAGTCTTTTGGTTTCATATGATACTCCTTTACATACCGCTAGCATTTTTACATTTTCATTATAATATATCTTAAGCCCTATTCGTTGAACAAAAACAATGAATACAGTATTCGCACCGGGTTAACATAACGTCCTATTATTGGTAGCAAGGACAAGGAGGAACTCCTACTCTCATAAGGGAACCTCCTTTTTTGTTCGATGGATCTATGCATTTTTTTATACATTCCTATTTTAGTGCGCCTTTTGGCCTCCCCATAGTTCCCTATGTCTCCCGATTTTTTTCATAAAATCTTGCATGCTCTTAGCGTGGGGGTTTTCCGAAATGCTGGCGGTACCCCATCCCTATCAAGCTAAGGTTTTGAGACACCACCATAACAAAAATTTACCTCTGTACAGTTACTTATGAGAATTCGGCTCATTTTTTCGTTTTGGAGAACAATTAATTTCTTAAGTTGATGGATGTGTGGCGGTACCCCAGAAAGAGCAGTTATATAGAAAAAAGAACTATGGAACAAATGAGACTTGTATCATGTCTATATATTGAAACCATATTAAAAGTGAGGGCAGTTTTATGTTTATTCAAATAAATTTGAGGTGTGGAAATGGAACAGAAGTTTATTAAAAAATGTAATCATGATGAGCTTGACTATGTTATAAAAGACTATTGGCAAGATGTATGGAATTATTCATTTATTATTACGAAAGATCCACACTTA
>NZ_MAOG01000024.1:0-1608 GCF_001884205.1 Bacillus sp. NH11B
GCTCATTTGCGACTTCCTTATGTTAACATCTTCGTTAGTTAATGTCAACTAAGTTTTTTATTTCGTTTGCCGCGTTTTGCGTTATTGCATCGGCGACTTGTTCTATATTACACCTCTATAGTCTAATCGTCAACACCTTTTATTCAATTAATAATAAAAATAATTCCAAAGGTATTTTTTATATTAATTTCAGTTATTTATTTTCTCTATTTCAATGAAAATAATAAAAAAGGACATCTCATTACATACAAGACGTCCTTTTAATTAAACATTATATACATGCACTTATAAACCTTAACAATCTTCATTCTCTTTAATATTTCGATCGCCTAACATAAATAAATTAATTAATTTACGTTTATCTGCCCATATCACTCCAAATAAGACTAAGCCACCGCCTATTACTATTCTCCATGTTAATGATTCATTTAATAGAACAATTGAAGCAACAATACTTATTAATGGTAATGCATTTAAATATAATCCACTTACTGATGCAGCAACTCTCTCTAGTGCTTTATTCCAAAACCAATATGCTAGAATTGTCGCCCCAATAACAAGATACATCACACTAAGTCCAGTCTTCCACGTTTCAACCTTTGGGAAACCATAGTAAAAAGTTTCTATCATCGCAAATGGTAATAAAATCAACGCCCCAATAATTAAAGTTAATGTTGTAAAAACCTTTTTTGATAGATACTGTTCCTGTTTTGGCTGTTTTAACAATACCGTATAGAAAGCAAATAAGAAAGTACTTAATAAAATAAGGATATCTCCTATTAAAGACACCTCTTGATCGACATTATTAGATGGAATTGTAATAAGAAGCACCCCTATAACCCCTAATATAATACCTATCCAATAATTCAGCTGAATTTTCTCTTTCAAAAAGAACGCCGAAAAAAGTATTGTAACTAGCGGTAACGCAGCATCTATGATACTAACATGCAATCCACTTGTTAAAGAAATGCCGTAGGATGTGAACATAAAGTATCCAGCTACACCAGTAAAAGATAACAAACTCATTCTTTTCCATGGAATATATTTATGTACAACCGCTTTTTGTAGTTCGTTAAATGAGAAAAGCATACAAATTCCACCCGCAAAGAAAAGACGAATAAACAACAAAGTAAATGGTTGAATGGATTCTAATGCCCACTTCGTTGGTGCAATTGCCGTCCCCCATAATATAACAGCCACTAATAACATACATATTTCCTTCATAATCCCCCACACCCATCAAAAAATATATATTAACTACCTTAATTATAGATTTTTTCTTATATAAAATCCTTTAAAAACACAAAAGGTTATGCGAAAAAGAGCTATCTAGCTCTTTTTCGCATAACCTTTTCATATAAGATCTAAAACATCCTTATTCATACTACAACTTAATCAACACAAAAAGGTAATTCTTACCTTCAACTACTATTTAAAAGTATTAACTTTATAACCTTTTTATCGCCTTATCATCCAAATTTATTTTAAACAGCCTCTATTTCATTCTTTTTCTTCTTTAGCGTCATTCAATTTATTGGTTTTAACATTTGGTAAATAAAAATAAACACAAAAAACCTAAGTCGAAACGACTTAGGTTTTTGCTTGGCG
>NZ_MAOG01000025.1:0-6875 GCF_001884205.1 Bacillus sp. NH11B
CATCACACAAGATGTCTTTATAAAGGTTTTTAAACATTGGCATTCGTTTCGAAAGGAGTCATCTATTAAAACGTGGATATTAAAAATTACAAGAAATACGGCAATAAACTATTTGAAATCCTCTTATTTTAAAAGGATATCTTTAGTGGGATTTTTTAGTGACGATAAGCAATCTCCATCGGCAGAACGAGAATTTTTTAATCAAGAGGAAATAAATGAAGTGTGGGATGTTGTATTAAAATTACCTAAAAAACATCGTGAAATAATTATATTGGACGCGAAATATGAATTATCTTATGAAGAAATGGCTGAAACATTAGATGTATCAATTGGAACAGTCAAATCTAGATTAAGCCGAGCGAGAAGTAAGGTTTCAAAACTAATAGGGGAGGATAGAAGTGATGAACAGTAAAAAAAATCCTGATTGGTATAGCAAATTAAAAAACGGTCCAATGGAGAATCGTAAAGATGAAGAAGAATTTATTTATAAAATAAAGCAATCGATAGACCAAAATAGTGAAGTAGATTCTGCAACATTTAAGAGACCATTTCGTAAAAAAGTATTGCCTATTGTAGTTGTTTTGGTTTGTACAATGTTATTTTTTATTGTTCAGCAACCTTGGTTTGATGATAATAAATCACCGGTACAAAGTAGTACTCAAATTAAGTCGAAAACAAAAGATGAATCTGATCAAGATCCCTCACTAAAACAATTTATGAATGATTTATATCGAAGTACAAATTCAAAAAATGAAAATGACCTTTATAGCGCGTTAAATGATGAAGTTCTATTTAAAGGTATTATGTATAAGAAGGATGAATTACAGATTGATGATGATATTTTTCATGAGTTGCAAGTCGCTCTTACAATGGGGGGAGAATTTGTGAATGATACGAAGAAAGTTTACAAAGTGCCAAGTGGCTCGACAGAAAGTAATCAATCAAATCAAGAACACTTTATATATGCAACTGTTACTGGAAACAAAACGAAAATTTTAGCTGAACCAAAACTAGAATCACAAGTTTTGTATGAAGTATCTAATGATATGGTAAAAGCTTGGATCCCGGAAAAATTGCAAAATGATGGATATATAAAAATATCGACTATTAACGGTGATACTACTGGATATGTACAAAAAAAGTATGTTTTAACTGATATTAAATATTCTTTCATGTTCGAAAAGAGTCATGAAGGTATATGGAAAATAACGAATATAGAATCTATATGGTAAAAGAGGAAGGTTCACTTTAATGAACCTTCCTCTTTATTTTTATTCTCTTTTTGAAGAGTATCCCAGGAATCTAAAATTTTTGCTGTAACAAGAGCGGCACTATTCTTTTCTGAATTACCACCAGGAATAACAACAGAAATGGCGATTTGTGGATCTTTGGCAGGAGCATATGCAATGAAAAGAGAATGATTTATCACTCTTTCTTGCTCATTCGGTGAACCTGTTATACCCGTTTTACCTGCGACATCAAAGGGCAAGTTTTTAATCTCCTCTATATTGTGACTCATCCCACCTTGCACGACGCTCCAAAATTTCATCGGATATCGATTAGAACTTTCTAAGATTGGTTTAAACTTTTTTGAATCATTACCGTCATGATCAATAATGGCACTTACGATTTGAGGTTTATATTTATCACCTTTACTTGCCAAAGTTGCTGCATATTGTGCAAGCTGAAGAGGAGTGTGCACTTCATTTCCTCCCCAAGAAGCATTTAATAAAGCGGAGATTCCATTTTCAAACTTATTAGATGGATGAAATTCATATTTTCCGTCTTCTTCAAAGGGTAAATCGATCCCAGTTTTAGAACGAAGGCCGAATTGCATTAAATAATCTGTCCATATATGTGCTACTTTTTCTATATTCCCATTATTTTGGTTGAATAAGGGTAGCGCTACTTTTGCTGTCATAAATGTGTTAGATGAATTAATGATAGCCTGCCTCGGTGTAATCTCACCTGTTGGCGTTCCAGGTGCATTCGTAATGTTATTTTGATTATCATACTGAAAACTACCCTTATCTAAATAAGTATCTTCAGGTTGAAAAAGCTTTTCGTTTAATCCAATTAAAATAGTAAGTGGCTTTATAGTAGAGGCCATATTTACATAAGATTCACCATACTTTAATTTTTGAATTGCTTTATTTTGCGAAAGTGATTTAATGTTTTCATTTTTAGATGATACATGTGTATATAATATATTTGGATTAAAAACTGCCGAGTTGGCCATAGTTAAAATTGCGCCAGTTTTTACATCGGTTACTACAACATAACCAGCATTAGCATCAGGTATTTTCTTAATTTGAGATCTTAATGCTTCCTCTGTTTTTTGCTGCAATTTCGAGTCTAAAGCTAGCCGGACATCTTTTCCTTTTTGTACTTTTTGAATGTTCCATAAGAACTTTTTATTATTCATTTTAAAAATCAGAGTTTTTTCTGGTTTTCCTTTTAAATCATTTTCATATTGAAGCTCAATCCCACTTTTACCAACAGGTACATACTTAGAATTAAGGTCATTTTCTACATACCCAATTACTTGTGAAGCAATTTCGTGCTTTGGATAATATCGAATCCATTCATCTTTGATTATTACATTATTGGGTTTGTTCTTGTTTATGAATGTAAGTTCACTCTCATTTATGTCAGAGTATAACGGTATATCATTCATAGTCTGCTTTTTACAAGATTGTTGTAATTGTGATTTCATGTCCTCTGCAGAAATGTCATGTTGAAACTCGCTTGAAAATTGATTGAAAAAAGCTAATGTGTTTGATATATCTTGATTCGATAGCTCTTCATCATTAGAAGTGCAATATAGAGACTTAACTTTCTTATTTGTAGCTAGTATTACACCGTTTTGATCAAAAATTTTTCCTCTTTCAGCTGAAGAAGTTGCGATAGTAATTGAAATGAAGTTGATTTTTAATAAAATTAGTAAAATCAAACCTACAATAGAAAGAACCGCTAAAAATCTCCATTTTTTTGTATGTAACATATAACCCTCCCTTATGTAGCCTATTTCATCTTATAGTTAATTATTTTTTTTGTAAATGTGGAATAATTTTATTACTTAGGTTGTCTATTAGGGGGCACCATACATGCCCATCAACTTAAAAATGAAAACAAAGTGTACTTTCATTTTGTGGAGGTAAAGCATTCCTAAAATAGAAGCATACTCTTAATAATATGCATACCAAATAAACCCTAACGGGTTTCCTTTTTTAAATTATGCAACTTTCTTTTGTTTTTTCAACCCATTATACTCATAAACAACACCCATAATATCAAAAACAGTCTTCTTCTCATATCGATGAGATTTTCTTCCGTTCTTCTGTAGGAGGTGGAACAGGCTGATTAGGATCTTTGTTATTTCTTGGATGTTTTGTTGTATGGCTTGATACAAACTCGATAAGTGGTCTTGAATCATTCCAATTGCTTTATATTCACTTAATTCTTGTTTCTTCTTTTGTAAAATTAATTGTCGCATCTTAAACATAGTAGAAGAACATAGAAAAATGGCAATGAGTTTTCCGTAAACATGGCATTCTAATCGCTCTTGTTTAATATGTTGCCAATGATGAATTTGAAATAAGGATTTCCAAGTTTTAAAAATGATTTCAATTTGCCAGCGGAGAGAGTAAAAATTATGGATTTGTTCCATCGGAGCAATCTCCCAAGGTGTATTGGTAACATATAGGTTCATGCCAGCTAATCGTTTGCTTTTTTCCGAATATGTAATCCCTTTTTTACTTTCTGTGTACACTTGTTTTTTCATACGCTCACGAAGTTGTTTTTCTGTTAATCGATACATAATCACCCGAGTGAATAGTTTTTTATCCTTTCCAATATAAGCTTCTTTTATTTCATAGGACTGTCCTGGTTTTAAGGTATCCATGATGTGCTCTAAATCAACTTTGATGTACTGAGATTGTTTTTTTATTGTTCCGTTTCGAAAGTATTCAGGAAATTCATTTTTGACATATACCCTATTGTTTAATTTGAGTCGCGATATATAGTACACACCACGTTGATCCATTTGATCTAAATCATCCAGTGAATAATAGCCTAAATCCCGAATACATAGGTCACCAGGGCGTAATGTTGATAAACACTCTGTTCCAAAGGTTTTATCATTATTTTTCCCCTGGTTCCACTTGGAAATTTAAAAACTGACCACTATGTAAATCATATTCTAACTGGATTTTTATACCCGCTGTTTGTGCACAACCACCTGATCCAGGATTTACATTGGCCAAGTGTTTTGGTACGTGAAAAATGGTTGCATCTAAAATACGAATTCGCTGAAAATAGGTAAGTGAAGCACTTGGAATTGCTGACTTTCCACAAACTTTATTTTTTAATAATGTGGAGAAAATATGTTTCAAAAAGAACACTGCCTTTTTATTAAAGCGCTTATTTAGTCCTTCAGGACTCATAAGAGTTCCTGTTGATGCATGTAGCTGACTACACAATCGGACTAATGAATCACTCGCTACTCGTTGACTAATCCAGACACATATAGTAGCTAAATCATACCCTGAAAATTTACGTTTTCGTTTTACAAAACCTAGCTCTCTAGCGAGATTTTCCAAAAATGAAGGGGTAAGATGTTCATATAAATCTTCAGCGAATAATTGTAATTCGTCAGAAATTGATAGATACATACAAAAACGCCATCCTTTCCTATGATTCTACAGAAAGAATAGCGTATTTTTTGGTTCTGGTGCAAAGGTAGTGGAAAAGAAAATATAACATATATATTTCTAGCATAATGGTAGGATAATCCTGGTTCCTCATCATTTCTACTAAATCACGAAAAATTAAGTTGTACCGTACCAACGTACAGTTAACAAAATAATATCTTGCTGATAATGCTTCCATTTGAACAAATTTTCCTTTTCCATACCGATCACACATCTTTTGTAGAGTAATAGTATCAGCATATCCCAGTTTAAGAGGTTACTTACAAAATATTTAGAATTTTTTTGCGAGAATCCTCCGAAATGTAATACGGACTTTAAATACTTTCATTTATAATTCTCTATTCGTCTATACTTTTCATATCGCTGTTGTATAAGCTCTTCCGAGGATAATAGTATCAATTTTTTTAGAGATGATTCGATTACAGATTCAATCATTTTTGCCTGTGATTTTATATCATTTTGTGCTCCACCTTTAATTTCAGGAATGATTTCATCAATAATTCCTAAATGTTTTAAATCTTTTGCTGAAATTTTCATATGTTCAGCAGCTTCTGGAGCATACTTAGCGTCCTTCCATAGGATAGATGCTGCTCCTTCTGGCGAAATTACCGAGTACCATGAATACTCTAACATATGAATATGGTTACCGACACTAATGCCAAGAGCTCCACCACTTGATGCCTCTCCAATTACAATACAAACAATTGGCACTTTAAGTGTAGCCATTTCAAATAGATTTCGAGCTATCGCTTCAGAAATTCCACGTTCTTCAGACCCTTTCCCTGGATAGGCGCCTATTGTATCAATAAATGTAATAATAGGGCGTTTAAATTTATCAGCTTGTTTCATAAGTCTTAGCGCTTTTCTATAACCTTCTGGATGTGCCATTCCAAAATTTCTTTCTATATTTTCCTTTGTATTTCTACCTCTTTGATGACCAATAACCGTAACGGGCATCCCTTTAAATTTTGCAATACCACCTATCATTGCTTTATCATCACCATATAATCGATCACCATGAAGTTCGAGAAAGTTTGTAAACAATAAAGGTATATAGTCCAATGTCGTGGGCCGGTTACGTAGCCTTGCAATTTGAACTCGTTGAAAAGGTGTAATATTAGAATAAATTTTATCTTGCATTTTATTTAAACGTTTTTCTAATACATGAATTTCTGGCGATAAAACTACATTATTTTCTTTCATAATTTTCTTTAATTCATCAAATTTCTCTTTTAATTCAATAATAGGACGTTCAAAATCCAAACTCATTTTACCCTCCAAATGTTATGATTTACCTCACTCTAATCAAAAGGCTTAGAAATAGAATCAATAAATAATTCAAAACCATCCACAACTATTTTTTGTTCTGATTCTGATAAATTATTGAGAATACTTTGATAAAATGTAATGGATTGCTCTCTTAAGCAATTAACAGTTATGTGACCTTTTTCTGTGAGGTGCAGAAAAAGTTCTCTTCTATTTTTTTCATTTACTTCACGATAAATAAGCCCCTTTTTTACTAACTTATCTACCAATCTACTTACAGTTGAAGTCTCTAATCTAAGTTTATTGGATAGTTGCCAAACAGTTAATTTTTCCACCTCTAGTTCCTCTAACGCCATCATTTGAGAAGTTGGTAAAGGTTTTTCAAATGGTCCATTGGGCAAATTTTGAGATTCAAAAACCCCAGTTATTATAATCATTTTCTTAATATCTGTTCTTAGTTTTAAGGCATCTTCTCTTTTCAAATAGGTCACCCTCTCACAACTAATGTATCATACATCAATTGTATTATACATGAATATGTTTTTTTCACAAGCTTAACGTAAGCCAATATTACAACATGGACGAGATATTTCTTCTTGTTAAAATGGTATAAGTGGATTGTTTTCTACAAATGGCAGAACATCAATTATGTATCAGGGGCCTTTATGGGGTACCGCTCATCGAAATCAAGCTAAGAAAATAAAACTACCCCAAAAACGAAATTCTTAAGTTGATGGGCATGTGGTGGTAACCTCTTTAGAAAAAAGAAACAATCTCGCTTAAAATTGACTTTACATAATCTTAGCTTGATAGCAATGTGGTGGTACCCCACATCCATCAACTTAAGGTATATTTTTATACAAAATGCGGTCTTTCCATATAGTTTTTTATTATCTT
>NZ_MAOG01000026.1:0-14806 GCF_001884205.1 Bacillus sp. NH11B
AATAAAAATTGACGTTTCACGTTGTTTGTTTCGTTTAGTTTTCAAAGTTCAACATCGCGTTTCAGCGACTTTTATAATTTAACATTTCGAGTTAAATCTGTCAACAACTTTTTTCTTTCGTTCCTGACGACGCTTATTAATTTATCATATTAATGATTGATAAGTCAACGCTTTTTTAAAAAATGCCAAAATAATTTTATCTTGGCATTATATATAGCTTAATAATTACCAATGCAGCAACACCCGGAACCCCTAATAAACTCGATACAGTAGCTGTTCCTATATTAATCGGAATATGAAAATCAAAATATGAACCTGCTACATTCACTCCGAATAATAACGCTATACCTAAAGTAACATGAAAGAGGGCTTTTCCTATAAAACGTATTGGTTTGGATGAAACACCAAAAACAAGAAAAATAAAAACTAAAGAAAGAATACCAACAATAATAATTGTAGAATTCATTTTTTCCTCCTTATGAATGACCTATACATATTTATTTGTATGGGACAAGACAATAAAAAAGAACATATAAGCATAACTCCTATCACTTCATCTCCCTAAAATAGATCCTACGCATACCGGCTATCAACTAATTCCACCCCTCCTTTCAATTAACGCTGTACTACCGTCAACAAACTTGAAGATAAAAAGTAAAAAGGTCCTGCTTCAATAAGCAGGACCTTTTTACCATTGTTCCATCTTCACAGGACGACGCTTCGCTTCTTTTAACAAGAAGAAATATTTCGCCTCTGCTATTTTCAAAGAACAAAGTACATCTGGAGATGGTTCTACACTTTGTTCAACCATTCTCTTCTGTCGTAACCATTCATTCTTTACTTTTTCCAATAGTACAATTAACTTATCATCGTACTCTTTACGCAATTTACCCTTTTTTTGAAAGAACATTTTTGTTTCTCCTCTTATACTTCTCTGCGGCCTTCTAGCGCTTTCGACAGTGTCACTTCATCTGCATATTCTAAATCTCCACCAACCGGTAGACCGTGTGCAATACGAGTTACTTTAATACCTGTAGGCTTTAAGAGGCGGGATATATACATCGCTGTAGCTTCCCCTTCAATATTAGGGTTTGTTGCTAATATCACTTCTTGTACCGTTTCATCTTGCAGTCGCTTTAAGAGTTGTGGGATATTAATGTCTTCCGGTCCAATTCCCTCCATTGGAGAAATCGCACCACGTAACACATGATATACACCTTGATACTCTTTCATTTTTTCCATGGCAATTACATCTTTCGGCTCTTGTACTACACAAACAACCGATTGATCTCTATGCGAATCGTCACAAATATAACAAGGATCGCGGTCAGTGATATGCCCACATACAGAGCAATACGCTAAATCTCGCTTCGCATTCACAAGTGCTTTCGCAAAACCTAACACATCATCTTCTTTCATATCTAATACGAAGAACGCCAGTCGAACCGCTGTTTTCGGTCCGATTCCTGGCAATTTCATAAAACTATCAATTAATTTTGATATCGGTTCTGGATAATGCATATATCAATATCCTCCTAGAACATTCCACCTGGTAAGTTTAAGCCTTTTGTAAATTTACCCATTGTAGAATTTGAAAGTTCGTCAGCTTTTTTAAGTGCATCGTTCGTTGCAGCTAATACTAAGTCTTGTAACATTTCGATATCTTCTGGATCTACAACCTCTTCTTTAATTTTCACTTCAAGAACTTGCTTATGACCATTTGCAATAACAGTAATCATTCCGCCACCAGCTGTACCTTCAACTGTTTTTTCACCAAGCTCTTCTTGCGCCTTTGCCATGTCCTTTTGCATCTTTTGCATTTGTTTCATCATGTTATTCATATTTCCCATTCCGCCACGCATCATAATTAATTCCTCCTAATTATTATTACTCTTTTATTTCGATAAGTTCTTGCCCTACTAATTTTACAGCTTCTTCTATAAGAGGGTCTTCTTTTTGTTCTGGGCTTTCTTCAGAATCCCCGCCTTCGCGTTGTAAAAAGTCTTCGCGAATTTTACCCCATTCACTTTTTGGGATAGCAATCATGTTTAACCTTTTACTTAGCAATTCAAAAAGAGTCTGTTCCAATGTATCCATCGCTTCTCGATTTTCACTTGCCATTTTACAATGGATTTCATATTGAAATGCTAACACATAAGTATCATCTGAAGCTGCTACCGGCTCACTATTTTCTAATAAAACAGCAAACGCTACTTTGTTATATGACTTGAGTCGTCCTAACAACTCACCCCATACAGCTTTTAACTGTTCTAAGTCTTGACGCTTTGCTTGCTTTAACACTTCATTCACGCGTCCGACAGGAATTTTCATACTTCCTGTTCGTACTGGTTTTGGTGTCGCACGCGTCTCTCTTACTTCCTGCTGTACACCAGCTGGCACACCATTCTTTTTAACTTGCTCTAACTCTTTCTCCAATTGCTGCATCCTGTTCATAATTGCTTGCAAACGATCTGTACCATTTGCCTGCATCATAAACTGTTGACACAATTGCACCATAACAACTTCTAAGAAAATCCGTGGATGGTTTGTCCACTTCATCTCCTGTTGTCCCTTACTAAGGGTATGAATAATTTCATAGATTACTTCCGGTTGCATTTCTTCACTTAATGTACGGAATTGATCATCTACAATTACCCTTTCCAACATATGTTCTAATTGTGGTGAAGTTTGATATAAAAGCATATCACGATAGTAGTAAATGAAATCCTCCATAAAACGAACTGGATCTTTCCCCTTACTCATCATTTCATCTATAATACGTAATGCTCTTGATACATCATTTTCACGTATACATTCTACTAAGTTACCTAAGTATTGTTGAGAAACAGAACCCGTTACAGCTAAAACATCTTCACTCGTCACAGTCTCATCACTATAAGAAATCGCTTGGTCAATCAAACTTAATGCATCACGCATACCACCTTCAGCGGCACGTGCGACGATTTGTAACGCTTCATCTTCTACTTGTGTACCTTCATTTGTCACAACCGTAGATAATCTCTCAACGATATCATTTACTGATATTTTTCGAAATTCAAAGCGTTGACAACGTGAAATGATTGTCGGTGGAATCTTATGCGGCTCTGTTGTCGCCAAAATAAAGATAACATGTCCTGGCGGCTCCTCTAACGTTTTTAAAAGCGCGTTAAAGGCACCCATAGAAAGCATGTGGACTTCATCAATAATGTATACTTTATATTTCACAGCACTTGGAGCATATTTTACTTTATCTCTTATATCTCGAATTTCATCTACACCGTTATTTGAAGCCGCATCAATTTCTAATACATCTGAAATAGATCCTTGTGTAATTCCTAAACAAGAAGGACATTCATTACAAGGTTCAGCTACCGGAGCATGTTCACAGTTAATTGCTTTTGCAAATACTTTTGCAATTGTCGTTTTCCCTGTTCCCCTTGGACCAGAAAATACATAAGCATGTGAAACTTTCTCTTGAAGAAGGGCATTTTGCAACGTTTTTGTCACGTGCTTTTGACCGACTACATCTCCAAACTTTTGCGGTCTCCATGTTCGGTATAACGCTTGGTATGACACGAAAATACGGCCTCCCTCAAAGGTTATTATCTCATTTATTATAACCCATTCTGTTTATAGATTCCAAAAGTTATTTTCTATACAAAAAACCCACCTTAGTATTAAGGTGAGTTTTGTATACATATATAACTGCCGTGCACCTTCTGTCGATTACGTACCATAAGCGTTACTCAAGCAGTTAGCTCGGTTCAGGCACTCCTGCGGCACACGAGAAGACCCGCTTATTGCTGCTTCCTTCCGGACCTGACAAGGTTCACGGGGTCCCGTTGCGCAGGACCCAAACGTCAACACCACTTACTTAAGGCAGACCTTACAGCAACATAACCTCGAGAAGGGATTCGGCCTCGCTAGAGCGGATTGCGAGTATAGGGCACCGCTACCTCCCCGCTTAGCACGGCAAAGTTAAAACCAATATTCGGTTGCCTTCATTAAAGACATTATCAGTATAACTTGTTTTTTTACAAAATGCAAATACGTTAGTTCGTATTACTTTTCTCTAATTTTTTCGCTTCTTTTCTTTTCTTACGAAGCTCTCTAAAAAAATTCGTTAACAACGTACCACATTCTTCTTCTAGTACACCAGCCACCACTTCGCATTGATGATTAAAACGCTCATCGGTTAAAAGATTCATTAATGTACCTGCACATCCACCTTTCGGATCGCTCGCACCATATACAACCCTTTTTACGCGTGATAATACAATTCCACCTGCACACATTGGACAAGGTTCTAATGTTACATATAATGTTGCATCTTCTAAGCGCCATGTCCCTAATTTTTTGCATGCCTCATCAATAGCTAACAACTCAGCGTGAGCTATTGATCTTTGCTCAGTTTCCCTTAAATTATGAGCAACACTAATTACTTCACCATCTAACACTATAACTGCACCAATTGGTACTTCTTGTATTGCCTCTGCTTTTTTAGCCTCTTCTATTGCTAACTGCATAAAATAAATATCTTGATCGTGTTCCATACCATAGTCCTTTCATTACAAATAAAGTACACTTATTTCCATTTACTACACATGGGATAACTTTTACAAATTCAATCCACCCTAAGAAAAAAGAGAGGGGATTACATATGAAGAATACTGCCTTACTCATTATCGATATGATTAATGACTTTCAATTTTCACACGGTCCCACCCTAGCCAAAAAATGCGAAATTATAACAAATCCTATTTTACAATTAAAGAAAACAATGAAATCCTTTGGCTACCCCATAATTTATATTAATGACCATTATCAACTTTGGAGATCTGATATTGACCAACTGATTACTCATTGTACAAATGAGTATAGTGAAAATATCATTCATAAGATTGCTCCAGATTCTGATGATTACATTTTTATTAAACCACATTACTCTGCTTTTTATGAAACACCTTTAAATTCTTTATTAGGCTATTTAAAAATAGAAAATCTAATATTAACAGGAGTCGCTGGGAATATATGTATCCTCTTTACAGCTAACGATGCTCATATGAGAAATTATACACTGTATGTACCACAGGACTGTATTGCCTCTAATCACGATCAGGATAACCTGCATGCTTTAAAAATAATGGAAGCCACATTAAAAGCAAATATAGTACCGTCATCTCAAATAAAAATTAATTAATACATATATCTATTTTCTAACTTTTTATATCAAATTAACCCGCTCGCTCCCCTCTTGTGCTACAATAATTCTGTTTTGTGTTTTTAGTAGTCACGGTAAATCACTGGTTGAAAGGAGGAAACAGCGTGACCGGAGTACCATTTATCACGGTTGAAGGACCAATTGGTGTTGGAAAAACTTCACTTGCGAAGGAAATTTCAACTCACATGCAACTCCACTTACTAAAAGAGATTGTTGATGAAAATCCTTTTTTAGGAAAATTCTACGAAGACATCGACGAATGGAGTTTTCAAACAGAGATGTTCTTTCTTTGTAATAGATACAAACAACTAGAGGATATTAACATAAAGTATTTGGATCAAAGGAAGCCTGTAGTAGCAGATTATCATATATTCAAAAATTTAATTTTTGCATCCCGTACATTAAAAGATTCTCAATATGACAAGTACATGCAAATTTATCGTATCCTTACTCAAGATATGCCTGTACCAAATGTCATCGTTTATTTAACAGCGAGCCTAGAAACATTACAAAAACGAATTGCGATGCGCGGAAGAGAATTCGAAAAAAATATGGATCCAAATTATTTGCTACAGCTTACAAAAGATTACGAGACAGCAATGGATGCTTTCAAAAAGGACCATCCAGATATTCCAGTATTGAAGTTTAACGGAGACGATATGGATTTTGTAAGAAATCCTGATGATTTAAATGTCATCTTATCCACTCTTCAAAATACTCTCTTGAAGGAGTCGAAATAATAATGAATTTAAGGCAAAAATATGATATACCAAATGATGCAGTTATCACTATTGCTGGAACAGTAGGTGTCGGTAAATCAACTATGACAACTGCATTAGCTAACGCTTTAGGTTATCGTACATCTTTCGAAAAAGTAGATTCCAATCCATATTTGGACAAGTTCTATGCTGATTTCACACGCTGGAGCTTTCACTTACAAGTATATTTTTTAGCAGAACGATTTAAAGAACAAAAAAGAATTTTTGAATATGGTGGCGGTTTTGTCCAAGACCGTTCTATTTATGAGGACACTGGTATTTTTGCAAAAATGCATCACGAAAAGGGTACAATGACAGAAACTGATTATGAAACATACAAAGGTTTATTTGATGCTATGGTCATGACTCCTTACTTCCCACATCCAGACTTATTAATTTATTTAGAAGGTTCTTTCGATGATATTGTCGACCGCATCCAAGAACGAGGACGTCCAATGGAACAACAAACACCAATTGAGTATTGGAAAGAGATGCATGGACGTTACGAAAATTGGATTAATGACTTTAATTCATGCCCTGTTTTACGACTAAATATTAATGAATACGATATTTTAAAAGATGGCGATTCAATCGAACCAATCATTAAAAAAATTGGCCATTTTTTAAAACAAACACGTAAACTTGTAAAATAAAAAACCCGTGCATATGCACGGGTTTTCCTATTAAATTACTTCTTCTTTGTTGGAGCAATAATTTCACTCTCAGGTTTTCCAGCGTTAATACGCTGACGAACAGTACTTGTACTAATATCATATGTTTCAGCAATCTCTTTAACAGTCATTTCTTTCCCGTTAATTACTGCTGTTAATACTTTACCTGTACGTTTTGGAGCTGCTTCTTTCTTTACAGCTGGTTTTTCAACCTTTTTTGGTACCTCTACTTTACTCGCAACTTGTTTTACATCACAAGTACAACCACAAAGTTTACGGAATGTATCATCGCTTATAATGCGTGACACGTTTGCACCACTGTTTAAAATTCTATTGTTCTTACAGACAGGACATTGTACATAATATAAAGTTTTTCCATCTAAAGGAAACGTTTGTATAATAAGATCCATGTTGACTCCTTTCATATCTATGAAGATAATCATCGGAATATGAGTGTGTAATAAGGACAAAATCGCCTTACACCATACTTTATGATTGGTTTTAAAATAAAAACTCGTTACGTGTTGGTAACGAGTTCTCCAATCTCCACTTATATGCGCTGTTGTCAATTATATCTGGAGGAGGTAGAGGGATTCGAACCCCCGCGCGACTCTCGCCGCCTGTCGGTTTTCAAGACCGATCCCTTCAGCCAGACTTGGGTATACCTCCATATTGACATCAAATATAATATCAAAAGAAAAACAGTTAGTCAACCCTACTAAAATAAATTATGAGGAAAGGAAAATTTTACTTTCCCTCTCCTACATTATAGTAATGACAACGCTCATAATTACCAATCACTCATACCGATGAATGTTTAAATTTACTTAATAACTGTTTTTCCTCCCATATAAGGGCGAAGAACTTCTGGAATTATAATTGTACCATCTTCTTGCTGGTAGTTCTCTAAAATAGCTGCAACCGTACGTCCAATTGCAAGACCAGATCCGTTTAATGTATGAACATGTTCTGGTTTTCCGTTTGGCTCGCGACGGAAACGGATATTTGCACGTCTCGCTTGGAAAGCCTCGAAATTACTACAAGAAGAAATTTCACGATATGTGCCATAGCTTGGAATCCATACTTCAATATCGTATTTCTTCGCTGCTGTAAAGCCTAAATCTCCTGTGCACATGCTCATAACGCGATATGGCAACTCTAATAATTGTAACACGCGCTCTGCATCATTTGTTAATTTTTCTAACTCTTCGTAAGAATCTTCTGGTTTCACGAACTTTACAAGCTCAACTTTATTAAATTGATGTTGACGAATTAAACCACGTGTATCGCGACCCGCAGAACCTGCTTCAGAACGGAAGCAAGAGCTAAATGCAGCATATCGTATCGGTAATTGCTCTTTACTTAAAATCTCATCACGATGCATATTCGTTACAGGTACTTCAGCTGTAGGGATTAAGAAATAATCTTCGCTTTCAATACGGAATGCATCTTCTTCAAACTTTGGAAGTTGCCCTGTTCCTGTCATACTTGCACGGTTTACCATATAAGGAGGTAATACTTCCTCATATCCATGCTCGTCAGTATGAAGATCAAGCATGAAACTAATTAAAGCACGTTCTAGTCTTGCACCAGCACCTTTGTAAAATACAAAGCGACTTCCTGTTACTTTCCCAGCACGTTCAAAATCTAAAATCCCTAAATCTGTAGCAAGATCCCAATGTGGTTTTGGCTCAAAAGTAAATTCTTTCACTTCTCCCCAATCACGTGCTACTACGTTATCATCTTCTGTTTCACCTACTGGAGCAGATTCATGAGGGATATTTGGGATAGATAGCATTAATCGCTCTAAATCTTCTTCAACTGTACGAAGCTCATTATCAAGATCTTTTACTTTTTCCCCAACTTCACGCATTTCTAGAATTAGAGCTTCCGCATCTTTCTTTTCACGCTTTAATACTGAAATTTGTTGAGATACTTCGTTACGTTTACTTTTTAGTTCTTCTGTTTGAACAAGTAGCTCTCTTCTTCTCGTATCAAGTTCCTCAAAGCGACCAAAATCTGTTAAATCTTCGCCTCTATGCTGTAATTTTGCTTTTACTTCTTCAAAATTCGTACGTAAAAATTTAATATCAAGCATTATATACTCCTCCTTTTATTTTATAAAACACAAAAAACTCCCGTCCCTATACAAAGGGACGGGAGTTAACCCGCGTTGCCACCCTAGTTGAAAGCACTACCGCTTTCCTCTCAAGTAGAAATAACGGCTCTTCACCGGGAATGCTTACTAATCCAAAGATATTCCACATTCCATTCCAGGATGGATTCACAAACTGTTTCTATCGATTTCCACCAACCATCGACTCTCTATAAGAAACAACATCTGTTACTACTTCCTATCAACACGCTTATTTTATAAAATTGTTACCATCAATTTACTATAATCTTATACAAGTTGCAAGTTACTTATACAACTTTTTTCATTTTCGCCTCTTTTACCATTTCGACAAAGTATGCTGTTACACGATGATCGTCCGTTAATTCTGGATGGAAAGAAGCAGCTAAAAACTGATTTTGTCTTACCGCTACCATTCGATCGCCATGCGTAGAAAGTACCTCCACATCATCAGCTACATTTACAACATACGGAGCACGGATAAATACACCAACAAAGTCTTCCCCCACACCTTTCATTGAAAGCGCGGCTTCAAAGCTATCTTTTTGACGTCCGAACGCATTGCGCTCGACTGTAATATCCATAGCACCAATATGTGCTTCTTCATAGCCAATCAGTGTTTTCGCAAGAAGAATCATTCCTGCACATGTACCAAACATTGGTTTACCAGACTTCGCAAATGTACGAAGAGGCTCCATGAAAGCATACTTATCAATAAGACGGCGCATTGTTGTACTTTCACCGCCTGGTAAAATAAGACCATCAATCTCTTCAAGTTGTTCTATACGCTTTACAACCACAGCTTCTGCACCACTTGCTTCAACTGATTTTACATGCTCACGAACTGCACCTTGAAGACCTAGTACACCGATTTTCACCATTTTAAAGAATCTCCTTTAATTACCACCCACGCTCTTGCATGCGTTGTTCTGGTAATAACGTTGAAATTTCGATACCCTTCATTGCATTACCTAATCCTTTAGAAAGGCTTGCAATTAGTTCGTAATCTTCATAATGAGTCGTTGCTTCAACGATTGCACGTGCAAATTTCTCTGGGTTCTCTGATTTGAAGATACCAGATCCAACGAATACACCATCAGCACCAAGTTGCATCATTAACGCTGCATCTGCTGGTGTTGCTACACCACCTGCTGCAAAGTTTACAACTGGTAAGCGACCAAGGCGTTTAATTTCAAGTAGTACTTCATAAGGAGCACCAGTATTTTTTGCATATGTCATTAACTCATCTTCACGTAGACTTGCAACTTGACGGATTTCTGCATTGACTTGGCGCATATGACGCACTGCCTCTACAATGTTTCCTGTTCCTGGTTCGCCTTTTGTACGAAGCATAGATGCACCTTCTGCAATACGACGTGCAGCTTCTCCGATATCACGGCAACCACATACAAACGGAACTGTGTAATCACGTTTATTTAAATGGTATACTTCATCAGCAGGAGTTAATACTTCACTCTCATCGATATAGTCTACCCCTAATGATTCTAATACACGTGCTTCTACAAGGTGACCGATACGGCATTTTGCCATAACCGGAATTGACACAGCACCCATAACTTCTTCAACAATTGTTGGATCTGCCATACGAGAAACGCCACCTGCTGCACGAATATCTGCAGGTACACGCTCTAATGCCATAACAGCAACTGCGCCTGCCTCTTCTGCAATCCTTGCTTGCTCAGCGTTAATTACGTCCATAATAACGCCGCCTTTTTGCATTTCTGCCATTCCACGTTTTACACGTTCTGTCCCTGTTACATTTGTCATGTACAAAAACCCCCCTAGGTGAATTGCTTTCCCCGTTAAAGAAGAAAATTAAGAATACTCTTACATTCTACCACTAACTATCTGATGCTTGTCCACTACTTTTTCATAAAGTCGGTATGAAAAATAGGAATAAGAAAAAGCTCCTACAATGAGGAGCTTTTAAAACCAACCTTTTACTGTATCAACAGCACTATTCCACATACCACCAAAGAAAGAACCAATTCCGCGCATAGAACGTGTAAACCAACCTGCTTCTTCTACTTCAGATTTTGTTACAAGGTCAACTTGCAATGATTTTCCTGATAAAAATCCAGGATCATTACCATCTTTCGGCGTTATTACCATTTGGCCAAGTGAACCTCCCTTTTTAATAGGTGCTTCTTGTCCCTTATTTCCTTCTTTAAATTCTGTTTTATAAACATCTTTACTTCCTTTTGGCACTGGAAGTGAAACAGCTTGTCTCGTTTGAACTGCTACATCTTTATCTTTCGCATTTTCTACTCTTACTGTTTCTTTTCCTTTGACCGAAGAACCTTTTTCATACATTTTCTTTATTTCAAAATTAGCAAATCCATAATCATATAATTTCTTTGTCTCATCAAATCTTGCTGTATGAGAGTTTGTTTTAATAACTACAGAAATGAAACGCATACCATTTTTTTCAATCGTACCAGTGAAACAATCTCCTGCTTCTGGAGTTGATCCTGTTTTCAGGCCATCTACGCCTTCATATTCCTTAATTAGCCCTTTTAACATCCAGTTCCAGTTAGACATTTCGATTCGATCCGGAGTACCTTCACGGAATACTTTTTTTGAAATTTTTGCTATGTCTAATGTTTTAGGGAAATCTTGAATAAGACGTTGTGCTAAAATTGCTACATCTCTCGCAGACATTTTATTTTCTTCATCTGGAGTTGTCCCTTCAGGATGGTGTCCCTTTAAATCTTTGTTCGTTAAGCCTGTAGAATTTACAAACTTATAATTTTTTAATCCAAACTCTTTCGATTTATCATTCATCATTTTTACAAATTCTACTTCTTTTCCAGCAACCGCTTCAGCTAGCGCTATTGTTGCACCATTAGCAGAATAAATGGCCATTGCTTCGTATAACTCTTTTACTGTATAAGACTCACCGTTTCGTAGAGGCACATTCGATAATGAACGATCTTGCGAAATGTTATACGCATATTCAGAAACCTTAACTTTCTGATCCCATTTTAGTTTCCCTTTCGCAACTGCCTCGTTCACTAGGTATTCACTCATCATTTTTGTCATACTAGCAATTGATAATAACTCATCTGCATTTTTTTGATATAAAATTTTCCCAGAATTCGCTTCTACTAAAATTGCCGCACCTGCTTCAATGTTTAAAGCGGCTCCTGTTTCTGCTGATGCATTGCTATATGGTACAAGCATGCTACAAGCTATTGTAAGCACTGTTACCAACGCAATGAATCTTTTGCAAAACATACCTTTCACTTTTGCTACCCCCAATATCTATGTACTCACATAACCGTTATTCTAACATAATCAAAAAAAAATAGACAGAGATATCAAATCTCCGTCTATTTACATATAAGACATTATAATGAGTAGTTTGGAGCCTCTTTTGTAATCTGCACATGGTGAGGATGGCTTTCACGTAAACCAGCACCCGACATACGAATAAATTGTGCATTCTCACGTAAGAATTCTAAATCTTGTGCTCCGCAGTATCCCATACCTGCACGTAATCCACCAACTAATTGATGAACTGTATCTGCTAAAGGTCCTTTATATGGTACTCGTCCTTCAATACCTTCTGGAACAAGTTTTTTGTTTCCTTCTTGGAAGTAACGATCTTTACTTCCTTTTTCCATTGCTCCAACAGAACCCATTCCACGGTATACTTTAAATTGACGACCTTGGTAAATTTCAGTTTCTCCAGGGCTTTCAGCTACACCGGCAAACATACTACCTAACATAACAACGTGTGCTCCTGCCGCTAAAGCTTTAACCATATCACCAGAGTACTTAACACCGCCATCTGCAATAACTGGAATGCCGTGTTTACGAGCTTCAGTCGCACAATCATAAACTGCTGTTAATTGTGGTACACCAACGCCAGCTACAACGCGTGTTGTACAAATAGAACCTGGTCCGATACCAACTTTAACAACGTTTGCACCAGCTTCAATTAATGCTTTTGTTGCTTCAGCTGTAGCAACATTTCCAGCGATAATGTTTAATGATGGATATTTTGCACGAACTTCTTTTACTTTTTCAATAACGCCGTGAGAGTGTCCATGAGCTGTATCAAGTACAATTGCATCTACGCTTGCTTTTACTAATGCGTCAATACGAAGCATGGCATCCGCCGTTACACCAACTGCCGCTCCAACTAATAAGCGTCCTTGCTTATCTTTTGCAGAGTTTGGAAATTCAATTACCTTTTCAATATCTTTTATTGTAATAAGCCCTTGTAATACACCGTTATTATCAACAAGAGGGAGCTTTTCAATTTTATACTTTTGTAGGATCTTTTCAGCTTCTTCCAGTGTAGTACCAACTGGAGCTGTAATTAACTGTTCTTTTGTCATTACGTCAGAAATTTTGATTGAGTAGTCTTGGATGAAACGCATATCACGGTTTGTAATAATACCGACTAATTTTCGCTCATCTAAATTATTTACAACTGGCACACCTGAGATACGATATTTTCCCATAAGGTGTTCTGCATCGTATACTTGATGTTCTGGAGTTAAAAAGAAAGGATCTGAAATAACGCCGCTTTCAGAGCGTTTTACCTTATCAACCTGCTCTGCCTGTTGTTCAATAGACATATTCTTATGAATGATTCCTAAACCACCTTGGCGAGCCATTGCAATGGCCATATCAGCTTCTGTTACTGTATCCATTCCTGCACTAATTAACGGGATGTTTAGCTGTAAGCTTTCAGATAAAACTGTTTTAACACTTACTTCTCTTGGTAATATATCTGACCTTGCTGGTACAAGTAATACATCATCAAAAGTCAAACCTTCTTTAACAAATTTAGATTCCCACATAATTGTTCCCCCCATGATACCAGAAATTATTATTAGTAGCTTATCAATTGGTTAAAATACTGTCAAGGACGTATATATATGTTAGAATTTTTAGACAATAAAAGGAGCGTAATATATGCATCATACATCTTGTGCTTGGCAACAATTAAGTTTCTTCTTTTCATCTCAAAATGTACAACATTATCTTGCCCGTTGTTATGAAAAATCCTCGATTCAAGATGCCGAAAAAAAAAGTTTTGAAAATTGTTATCCGTTTATTTATTACTTAGAACACGGTAAAAATTATTATGAATTATATAAGACAGCTCCATTTTCCATTCAGCCAATGTTGTTATTTTATGGAATGGGTCAACTTTTTAAAGCCTGTTTATTAACCGTTAATCCAAACTATCCCGAATCAACAACTGTTTTAGCACACGGGGTGACGACCCGTAAGCGAAAAAAACAGGGATATCAATTTTTAGAAGATGAAGTGAAAATACAGAAAAATGGACTATTTACTCATGCCGCAGAACAACTGTTTCACATGAAACACTTGGAAACAGAAAAGTTTAACATGTTAGAGTTACTGGGGAAAATTCCTGAGTTACAACATTTATTTCGTTATAGTCAAAAAGGAACAACATTATATAAAATCAATTCAACAAATAAAAATGAGCTCTCCTTTCCAGTCAACATACTAGATCGATTACATATGACTAAAGAGAGATTTTCTCGTTATATTGAAACAACTTGTAAACACTTATCAATACAACACGTACCTGAAAAAAATGATGCATCGAATGTATTTTTTTCAGCGCCTATTCAATCATGGAATCCTATGTATAGTACTCCTTTATACCATGAACAGCTTTCTAATACTTATTATTTACCACTTACGACTGACCCTAGAAATCCTAAACCCGTATTACCCGAACTTCTCGTTCATTATTTATTGCTCTATAATTTAAGCATGATTTCTAGGTATGAAACGGATTGGTGGTATGACTTACTTGGAAGCTATGGCTCTGAAGACTACCCATTTATTTATCAATTTCTTAATATTTCTGCTCAAAAAATCCCTTACTATATTTCAGCGTTTTTACTAGCAGAACCGGGCCTATTTCATGGGAAATAAAAAAACACAAGTCAAAAGACTTGTGTTTTTAGTTGCTTGGCGACGTCCTACTCTCACAGGGACAAGGTCC
>NZ_MAOG01000027.1:0-25366 GCF_001884205.1 Bacillus sp. NH11B
CCCGTTGGTCAAGTGGTTAAGACACCGCCCTTTCACGGCGGTAACACGGGTTCGAATCCCGTACGGGTCATACTAAAAGAGATAGCATAATCTGCTATCTCTTTTTTGTTGTGTAAAAGTGGACTATGTACTTGTTACATAATTAATCACACATAAAAGGGCATACCTGTAAATAGGTATGCCCTTTTATGTGTTTGATATATAGATACAATGATTCGTAAAAATAAGCAGTCAAAATTACGTAAAAGCTTCTGTATTAAGGGCTACTGCAGAAAATAAATAATATAGAAGAAGCTGTTATCATTGTCGGTAAGTCGATATATTGCAAAAATCGCTGATATATTTGGAGTTGCAGTCGATATATTTAGAAAATCGCCGGTATAATTTCACTTACCGATAGAAATCTAAGATAAAAACCTTTCACAATCTAAATAAAACGCATAAATTGGTATTGATTCCACACTTGCTATGATAACTTTACACTCTATGTGAAAAAGTTCACAAATAGGTCATAATTTGTGAAGTAATTCACAATAATCCATGCTACAATATGAATGTAAAGAAGTTAAACAACATTAAATTAGTATTTTAATTAATTACTTAAACAATAATAAAAAATAGATGTAAACAATTGAAAGGGGAAATTAACATGAAAAAAGGTATCAATCGCGTAGTATTAGTAGGAACAGGAGCTGTAGGTTGTAGTTATGCTTACTCAATGATTAACCAAGGTGTAGCTGAAGAATTCGTATTAGTAGATGTTAATGAAGCAAAAGCAGAAGGAGAAGCAATGGACTTAAGTCATGCGGTACCATTCTCTCCAGCAGCAACAAAAGTTTGGAGCGGTAGCTATGCAGATTGTAAAGATGCAGATCTAGTTGTTATCACTGCTGGATTGCCACAAAAGCCAGGCGAAACTCGTTTAGACTTAGTTGAGAAAAATACAAAGATCTTTAAACAAATCGTTCGCGGTATTATGGATAGCGGATTCGATGGAATCTTCTTAATCGCAACAAACCCAGTTGATATTTTAACTTACGTAACTTGGAAAGAATCTGGCTTACCAAAAGAGCGTGTAATTGGTTCTGGTACTACTTTAGATTCTGCTCGTTTCCGTTACATGTTAGGCGACTACTTAGATGTAGATCCACGTAACGTTCATGCTTACATCGTTGGTGAGCACGGTGACACTGAACTTCCAGTATGGAGCCACGCTACTGTAGGTGTACAAAAACTAGAAACAATCTTAGCGAACAACGAACAGTATAACCAAGAAGATTTAGATAAAATCTTTGAAAATGTACGTGATGCAGCTTACCATATCATCGAGCGTAAAGGCGCAACTTACTACGGAATCGGTATGTCACTACTTCGTGTAACTAAAGCAATCTTAAGCAACGAGAACAGCGTATTAACTGTATCTGCATACCTTGAAGGTCAATATGGTGAGAAAGATGCTTACGTAGGTGTTCCAGCTGTTATTAACCGTGAAGGTGTACGTGAAATCGTAGAACTTGAATTAAATGAAGAAGAAAAAGCGAAATTCGCTCATTCTGTAAAAGTATTAAAAGAAACAATGGCACCAGTACTATAATAATTGCTAAATAATTCAGAGGCGGGAAACTGCTTCCTACCTCTGAGTTTTTATATAATTTAATATAAATTCCTTTTCCGGTTTCCCTTGTATATCCCCAATATACCCCTTTTGCTGGATAAGGGTCGTTTATAGAAAAGAGCACTCTACTTTATATAGAGTGCTCTTTATTATTATCATTTTTTAGGAGTTAATCCTAACTTCTTTAAAATATCTGCAAGAGTACCGCTTTTTGATTTTTCAACAGGCGTTTGTGATTTAGCTGCATCTGGACCTTTCTTCAAGAAGTTCTTTTCAACGAAGCGAATATCTTTTTCATCGACAATACCATCTTTGTTAAGATCGCCGTCTTTTACAGCTAGTCCTTTTTTACCATAGTTGCTAGCGATAATTTCTGCATCTTTAATATCAATGACTTTATCTCCATTTACATCACCCGCAAGGTTTTCATCAAAGCGTGCATAGTAATATTGGCCAAGCAGCTTACCATCTTTTTCAGTACCTAATTTCGTTGTTAGTCGGCTTGTTAAATGCCCTGGAACCTCTACGTATAAGTTGTAGTCACGTTTATTAACAGGAAGTCCATTCAGTTTGAAGTAACCGTATTTATCAAGTGAGCCTTCAAACTTATGACGGTAAGAATCAGTCGCATATACTTTTACGCCAAGCTTTGTATAATCGAATTTTTCATCTAAATATCCACGTTCATTTAAGAATGCACCAGGTTTAATATTTCCTTCTACTAGTGAGTTTAAGGACATAACTGAGAATGTTTGATCTTGAAGTACACGCATTCTGTTGGGCTCTGATTCACCTTGTTTCCAGTAAGCGAACACTGATAAATCTAATTGAGCATTTGCTTCATAAAACTCATCGTTTTCTACTTTGAACGTTACATCAATGAACGGGAAATCACCATCTAATCCAGCGAAGTTTTTGTCGTCGATAGCACCGCCAACTGTGACAGAGCCTACTTCTAGTTTCGGTTCATTTACTTTTGCCGTTACCCCTTTTTCAGAAAGGAGTTTTTCAAAAGCAGGATTCAATTTCGCATTTGCAAATTTGAAGTTCTTCTCTAGGAATTTTACGTTAAATTCCCCAGCAACAAATTGTTTCACATGTTTGGCGTTTAGCGTCACAGTGAATTCATCACCTTTATATACTTCTTTTTTATCATAACTAGCTTTCGCATATTGAGCTCCTTGCGGGATAAACCAATAGTTATTTACACCGCTTGGATAGTCAGCTCCTGCAGTTGCATAATCGAAAATATATACGCCTGTGTTCATTGGGCCTTCCACTTTAAAGGATTCAGGAGTAATGCCAACTTTAAAGTCACCATTTGCATTAATAGGTAAAAACTTATGCAAGTATGGAGAATAGTCATAATACATAACTCCATTCGCTTCTTGCGTAATATTTAGCCCTTTTCCTTTTAAGTAGTCAACGTTCGAATCATACACATTTCCTTTAATCCATAACGCTTTTTTACCATCTTCTACTGTATAATTTTCTTCATTTAATTCATAAATGCCAGGTTTTAATCCAGTTAATTTCACTTCTGGCGGTGTATTATCAATTACGACATAATCACCTTTCACACGTGCTTTCCCAGTTTTATCATAGCCAACAAACTCAATTGTGTAGTCTCCTTCTGGTAAGTTGATTTTCTCATCACCAATTGGTTTCGCAGGATCATTTGTAAAAGGATACACTCTGCCGTTAAAGAATGAATCTAAGTAGTAATACACATCAGTTTTTAGTCCACTCGTGTTTAACGTTCCAATGAAGCCGAGCGCTTTATTTGTTTTGGAATCTTTCACGATAAGATCTAACGTTTCAAGTTCGCTATTTAATTGGAATGCCCCGTGAACATATGATTCACCGTATGGATTAAATTTCGATGTATCAGTTGAAATTGCTTTTCTTGATAATATCGCATTTTCAATACCAGGCTCTGATACGCGAATAGAGAACGGAATTTGATACGTTTCTTCTTTATTTTTCGTATTTGTAATATGAATATATCCTTCATATCGGCCTTGCTTTGCACCGGCTGGAACATTAATTTTTGCTTCAATTTCATCTGCTTTGCCAGCATCAAGCGTAAAAGTTTCTGGAACAGAAACTTTTACACCGTTTGCGGTAGCATCGTTAATAGCAGAAGATGCTGGTGTATAAGAAATTTCTGTTTTAAATTCTTTTTTCTCTTGTTTATTATGATTTTCCACTTTTATATTTCGTTTTTGTTCAAGAGCTTCACCGTCTTTTTGATAAAACTTCCCGAATGCAATGGATCCAGTTTCTTCTGGTACTTCAATTACTTCATCATTCACAACTGTTTTTGTTGTATCTAGCACTTTAAAACTTGTTTCTGTATGAACAGCGTTGTACGCATCTACTCGTCCAGCTCCAACTTCATATACAGAATACTTTTCTTTTAAATCATCAGCTGTGTTCATTAGGGATGCTTTTACATCGAACGGAGAGTATTCTGGATGTTCTTGTAAAATAAGTGCAGCAACACCCGCGATATGAGGGGATGCCATAGATGTTCCTTGCATACGCTCATAGGAAACGTCATAGTTTTCGCCTTCTTGTGGATCGTTAATATATTCAGGTACTGTTGAAAGGACAGCAACACCAGGCGCTGTAATATCAGGTTTAATATCATCATTTGATGTAACAGGGCCACGTGAGCTAAAGTCTGCAAGATGGTCGCCTTCTGTTTGAATGTAGTTGATTTCATCGAAAGTTAAAGAGGTACTGCCTTGTTCAATTTGAGCTTTTAGTTTTTCCCCGTCTTCTTTCGTTAGGCGGAATGCTGGAATGTATTTTGTGCTTTCGCCAACGTAGAAAGGAATTTCTCCATCCACATTGTTATAAATAATAACGGCTTTTGCACCTGCTTGTTTTGCGTTAGCAATTTTTTCATCAAATGAGAGTGTACCACGTGCAACGAGAGCGATTTTTCCTTTTACATCTTTTTTACTAAACTCGTCAGGAGTACCGATTCCTACAGATTCAATAGGTAAAGATTGTCCTGTGAAATCCTCTATTTTATCAGTGAAGTTTTTTCCGAATAAAATTAGGTTAGGGAATTGTAATTGTCCAGCATGACCTGATAGTTTCGGTAAGGAAATAGAGCTGTCACTTGCTCCAACTGTAATAGCAAAGGGAGAAGCACCTGGTGATCCGAGTGTCGCTGGATTTGGACCAGAGTTTCCAGCAGCAACGACTGTAACAACACCGGAAAGCATCGCGTTATTGACAGCGATAGACGTTGGATCAAGCGGATTGTTGCTATCGTCACCTAGCGATAAGTTAATGACGTTCATACCGTCAGAAATAGATTTATCGATCGCAGCGATAATACCAGAACTATCTCCGCTTCCATAAGGGCCGAGTACACGATAGTTATACAGTTCAATGTCAGGTGCAACACCTTTTACTGCTGAATCTGATTTATTTTTCTTTTGAGCAGAAACGATACCTGCTACGTGAGTACCATGTGCAGTGTAGAAGGAAGAACCACGATCATCAAATTCAGGAGCACCAGATTGTTGCCACTCTGTATAAGTTGTTTCCATCGGATCTGCATCGTTATTAATAAAGTCCCAACCTTTTACGGAATTTGGGTCTACCTTACTAGAATCTTCACCCGATTTTGCGCGATAGCCTTTATACACGTCTTTTAAGTCAGGGTGATTGTAATCAATACCTGTATCTAATACTCCAACTTTAATGCCTTTGCCTGTAATACCTTCGCTATGTAACTTATCTACCCCGATTTGCGGAATGCTATCTGTTAGTTTTTGAGGTGCTTTTTGCTCCGCTTGTTTTGGTAAATTTAATTTCACTTCGTAATCTTTCCAAATACGTTTTACAACGCCAATTCGTAACAATTCTTCCACTGTATTTGCAGGTAACGTTAGAGCAACCCCATTTATAGCATGTTTATAAGAACGTTTAATTTGTACAGACTGGAAATTCCCTGATTTTACTGATGGGCTGAATTGGTGAAGGCGTTTTAATCCTTCTTGGAATTCTTCATGCTCTTGATCAATACGTGCTTTTATATTGTCAGGAGCAGCCTGTAATCCTTTTTCTTTTTGTTTCAATTCATTAATTTTTACTGGTGCAGTTTGAAATTCTACAATGATATTTACTGGCTCAGAACTACTCGTATTAATATCTGGCGAAATAGTAAAACCAGGATTGGCATCTAACGTTTGTAATGCCTGACGCTGTTCTTTAGAAAGTTTTGATAGTAAAGACTGAGCGTTTGACGAGTCAATTTGGTTAATAGGGTTTTCAGCAAGTACATTGAACGGAAGGGCAGTTGAAAATAGAACACCAGCCGTTACAATTCCGGTAACAAAACGATTTTTCTTTTTCATTTATGGGCCTCCGATAATTTGTATTTTAATAATTATTTCTCCGTGCCTGGTGTTTGCTCTGCATGGAATGTCCAGTTTAGCTGTAAGGAATCACCCTGGAATTTATTTTGCTCTTGGTCGTTATCTTCAAAGGAGAAGAGCACGTGTAAGTAATCCGTTTCACCAGATTTAATACCATCTATTAAGTTATGACGTTCTAGAGAAGTAGCTACATCTTCAGGTTTCATAGTTTTTAATTCTGATAGTTTTGTTTCCCACAAAATTTCATGATCATCGTTTGGATTAGATGGCTTTCCATCATTCACTAAAAATTTGACGATGATGTGATTGCCTAAATCTTCACCATCATTATTTTGTTTTGCATCTGTAACTTCATAGGATGTTTCAAGTGCTACTTTTGCAATATCCAATGTTCCTTTGTTTTCAAGCTTGAAATTTCTTTCAATAAAATCACCTGGTTTTAAATCTTGCACGTTAACGATTACACTTGGGTTAATAGAAAGGTCTAACGTACCAGCTTGAAATGAATTACTCGATGTTTCGGAGTCGCTGAAATAGGCGAATACACCACTAAATGTAAGTGATAAGCCAAGGGAAGCGGTGACAACTCCCATTCCTACTTTTTGTTTCAATGACATAAGAAAGCCCCCTAGTTTGATTTTTTATTAAACTTTCGCAAAATAAACATAGTATTCTAGTATGAATTATATTTACGAAAGTTCGATGTTCTTTATTGAGAACAAGTATATGCTTATGAATTTTACATTTCAAGAAACTTTGTGACAAAAAATGTTGAGAAACATTATTTTATGACAGATTATTTTGTTTGTAATTTATGTGGAAAATAGCGTGAAAAACAGGGAGAAGCCAATAAAATAAATATTGAGCAACAATTAAAGGTGAGAAATAGTAAGAAAAAATGAAGCGTTTGCAATGAATATTCGTCAAAATTCGATATTTTATATGGTAAATGTGAATATTTTAAGCCAAAATTAAGAAAAATACGTATATTTTTTAAAAAATAACAAGGATATTTCAGTTTTTCGCAGAAATGATAAAGAGTAAAAAATTTCTGTCATCTTAGTGAGGTGAACATATTGGATGTAATAAATTGTGAAGAAGTGAAACGAGATGAGTTTCATACAGAAAAGTACTATGACAGTTATAACATCTTTGGGGCACATATTGTGACGGAAGATGGGATGCGAGGTGTACGATTTACAGTATGGGCTCCTCATGCGAAAGCAATGAGTGTTGTTGGAGATTTTAATGAATGGGATTATGAGCAACATAAGATGCTACAAGTGACAGAAGAGGGGATTTGGTCTTTGTTTGTACCGCATATTGCAGAGAATGAGATATACAAGTATGCGATTGAAACGATGGACGGTGCCGTTATTTTAAAAGCAGATCCTTACGCAGTATATGCAGAAGTAAGACCAAATACGGCATCTGTAGTTTTTGATATAGAGGGATATGAATGGAATGATAAAAACTGGATTCGTAAGAGAAAGAAAAAATCGATTTATAAAGAAGCGATGACAGTTTATGAATTACATTTCGGTTCTTGGAAAAAGAAAGAAGATGGCGCTCTGTATTCTTACAGAGAAATGGCCGAGGAGCTCATTCCGTATGTGGTGGAACATCAATTTACACATATTGAAATTATGCCGCTTGTTGAGCATCCATATGATCGTTCTTGGGGATATCAAGGAACAGGATATTATGCAGCGACAAGTAGATTCGGCACGCCACATGATTTGATGTATTTTGTCGATGAATGTCATAAATATGGAATCGGTGTCATTTTAGATTGGGTGCCGGGGCATTTTTGTAAAGATGCTCACGGTTTATATTTGTTTGATGGGACACCGACTTATGAATATAAAGATATAGATGTACAAGAAAACCTGGTATGGGGAACTGTTAATTTTGATTTAGGGAAGAGAGAAGTACGTAATTTCTTAATTTCAAATGCATTATTTTGGATGAGGTATTTCCATATTGATGGTTTCAGGGTAGATGCAGTTGCGAATATGCTGTACTGGAATAAAGAAGGAAAAGAGCAAAGCAATGAACACGCTGTTTCCTTCTTACGGGAGTTAAATGAAGCTGTGTTTGCAGAAGATGAAGAGTTTCTTATGACAGCAGAAGATTCAACAGCTTGGCCGCTTGTAACAGCTCCAACATACGAGGGTGGACTTGGATTCAATTATAAATGGAATATGGGTTGGATGAATGACGTGCTGAAATATATGGAATGTGCACCGGAGTACCGGAAATACATTCATGAGAAAATGACATTCTCTTTACTATATGCTCACTCTGAAAACTTCATATTGCCACTTTCTCATGATGAAGTCGTTCATGGGAAAAAGTCGTTATTAAATAAAATGCCGGGAGAGTACTGGGATAAGTTCGCCCAACTCCGTTTATTATATGGATATTTCTTTACTCATCCAGGTAAGAAATTACTCTTTATGGGTGGAGAATTTGGCCAATTTGATGAGTGGAAAGATCTTGAAGATTTAGATTGGAATTTACATGATTTTGAAATGCATCGTAATATGCATGATTACTTTAAAGAGCTCATAGCATTGTATAAGCGCTCCAAACCACTTTGGCAGCTTGACCATTCACCTGAAGGGTTTCAGTGGATTGATGCTAATAATAATGAGCAAAGTATTTTCTCATTTATTCGCCAAGGGGATAAGCAAGAAGATGCGTTAGTTGTTGTATGTAATTTTACGAAAGCTACATATGAAAACTATAAAGTAGGTGTACCAGATTTCGAGTATTATAACGAAATTTTAAACAGTGATGCTGAGCAATATGGCGGATCGGGGCAAGTGAATAAGAAACGTCTCAAGGCGGTTCTAGAACCGTATCATAATCAAGCAGCACATGTAGAAATTACAATTCCACCATTTGGCGTATCCATTTTACGACCAGTGAAGACGAGAAAGGGGAGCAAAAAACAAGATGGCTCAAAAACAAAAGTGCGTAGCAATGTTACTAGCAGGGGGAAAAGGTAGTCGTTTAAGTGCATTAACAAAAAATTTAGCTAAGCCAGCTGTTCCATTTGGTGGTAAATATCGCATTATTGATTTTACGTTAAGTAACTGTGCAAACTCTGGTATTGAAACGGTGGGGATTTTAACGCAATATCAACCTCTAGAACTGCATAATTATATTGGAATCGGAAGCGCTTGGGATTTAGACCGCGTAAACGGCGGAGTCACAGTGTTACCCCCTTATGCGGAGTCTTCAGGTGTGAAGTGGTATACAGGTACGGCAAGTGCTATTTATCAAAACTTAAACTATTTAAGCCAGTATGAACCAGAATATGTCCTTATTTTATCAGGCGATCATATTTATAAAATGGATTACAGCAAAATGCTAGATTACCATATTGAGAAAGAAGCAGATGTTTCAATTTCTGTTATTGAAGTGCCATGGGATGAAGCGAGTCGTTTTGGCATTATGAATACAAATGAAGAGATGGAAGTTGTTGAATTTGAAGAAAAACCGCAATTTCCAAGAAGTAATCTTGCATCAATGGGAATTTATATTTTTAACTGGGCCATTTTAAAAGAATATTTAGAGATGGATGCAAGAAATCCTGAATCTAGTAATGATTTTGGAAAAGATGTACTTCCGCTTTTATTAGATGAAGGGAAGAAGCTGATGGCGTATCCGTTTGAAGGATATTGGAAAGATGTTGGAACGGTGAAAAGCTTATGGGAAGCGAATATGGATTTACTTCGTGATGAAACATCGTTGAATTTAAATGACCGTAATTGGCGCATTTGTTCTGTGAATCCAAACGAGCCGCCTCAATATATTGCGCAGCAGGCAAAAGTAGAAGAATCACTTATTAATGAAGGATGCGTCATTGAAGGGGACGTGAAGCATTCTGTGTTATTCCAAGGAGTAACGGTAGAAGAAGGTAGTATGGTAATCGATTCTGTCGTTATGCCTGGGGCAAAGATTGGTAAAAACGTTGTGATTGAAAGAGCGATTGTTGGCTCAGAAATGGTTATTGAAGATGGGACAATAATTCGCCCAGAAAAAAATGTTGACGATGTAGTACTAATTGCTGAAGGGAAATAGAAAAGGGGGATGAAATGAATGGGAGAAAAAATGTTAGGAATTATTAATGCAACGGGAAGTTTTCCTTCCTTAAAGAAAGTAACAGGGCATCGTTCATTAGCGGCGTTACCGTTTGGGGGCCGTTACCGACTCATTGATTTCATGCTTTCAAATATGGTGAATTCTAATATTCATAGTGTAGCGGTTTTTACAAGTCATAAAAATCGTTCTTTAATGGATCATGTCGGTTCAGGAAAACAGTGGGATTTAGATAGAAAGCGTGATGGACTGTTTTTATTCCCACCGAACTGCCAATGCGATCATGACGAATTTGGATCTTTTGCACATTTTAGAAGACATGTTGATTATTTTCTAAGAAGCAGAGAAGAGTATGTTGTTATTACAAATAGCCATCTTGTAACAGCGTTAAATTTTCAAGCGGTGTTAGATCGACATATACATACGTCCGCAGATATTACGGAAGTTTGTCATGAAGGGGTTTCGCTTCAAACATATGTGTTAAAGAAAAAATTACTGCTAGACTTATTTGAGACATATAAAGATGTGGAGCAATACAGTTTATTTGATGTAGTGAGAGAAAAGCGCGGGGAATCATTGCATATTGCTACGTATGAGCATACAGGATATGTAGCTATTATTGATTCGATTGAAAGTTACTATAAACATAGTCTAGAAATTTTGCAGCCTTCTATTTGGAAGCAATTATTTAAGAAAGAAGCACCAATCTTTACGAAAGTAAAAGATGAGCCACCAACTCGCTATATGAAGGGTGCAGTAGTGAAAAATACGATGATTGCAAACGGCAGTATTATTGAAGGTGAAGTGGAAAATAGTGTTGTCTCCCGTTCTGTTAAAATTGGAAAAGGTTCAATTGTTCGTAATAGTATTATTATGCAAAAGAGCCAAATTGGAGATAATTGTATAATAGATGGTGTTATTATTGATAAAGATGTGAAACTTGGCGACGGCGTAGTGTTAAAAGGAAGTGCTGATGAGCCATATGTTGTAGAAAAAGGTAGTGTACAAAATAGTACAATCAATAGTTATTCGTAAATAGCAGGTACATAATTAGTGGGGGATTTAGAAAGCCCCCACTAATTATGGTTTTACTCTACATGAAAACTTGAAGGGAGGAAGCTGTAAGAAGAGCGATTTATGATGTATACGCTTTTCGTACAGTGGAACAACAGGTGAATATTTTATTTGCAGTATCAGAATGTGTACCATTTATTAAATCCGGAGGTCTAGCTGATGTGGCAGGAGCGCTCCCAAAAGAATTGAAAAAATTAGGAGTGAATGTTCGCATTATACTTCCGAACTACAGTCTTATCCCGAAAGAGCTAAGAGAAGGATGTACGCTTCATAAAGTAATTAACGTTCCTCTTGGATGGAGAAACCAATATTGTGGGATTTTAAAAGGTGAGCAGGATGGGATTACGTATTACTTAATAGATAATGAATATTATTTTAAGAGAGATTCTCTATATGGTCATTATGATGATGGGGAGCGTTTTTCTTATTTTTCAAAAGCAGTTTTAGAGTGTATTCCGCATCTTGATTTCGAAGTAGATGTTCTTCATAGCCATGATTGGCACACAGCTATGGTTAATTTCTTGCTTCGTGAAAAGTATCAAGAAAACCCGTTATATGAGCATATTAAAACGGTATATACGATTCATAACTTGCAGTTCCAAGGTGTATTTCCTGCTGAAGTGATGTACGACTTACTGGAGCTTGGTCATGAATATTTTCATAGTGAACAGCTTGAGTTTTATGGAAACGTGAACTTTATGAAAGGCGGTATTATCGCATCTGACCAAATTACAGCGGTTAGCCCGACATATAAAGAAGAGATTCAATATGAGTTTTTCGGTGAGAAGTTAGATGGATTGTTACGAAAGAATAACGATAAGCTTAGTGGCATTGTAAATGGAATTGATACGAGCGTATATAATCCAGAAACAGATTCGTATATTACTGCTCAGTATAGTGCAGAGTCATTAGATGGAAAGAATGAAAATAAACGTGCATTGCAGCGTTATTTTGGGTTGCCAGAAAAAGAAGATACGCCAGTTATTTCGATGGTAACACGATTAACGAAGCAAAAGGGGCTTGATCTAGTACGTACTGTATTCCGTGAAATAATGGAAGAAGATGTACAATGTATTATTTTAGGGTCAGGAGATTCTGAATACGAGCAGTTCTTTGAATGGATGGCATACGAGTATCCAGAAAAGGTAAAAGTATATATCGGATTTAATGAAGAGTTAGCGCACCAAGTATATGCGGGAAGCGATTTGTTTTTAATGCCATCGCTGTTTGAACCGTGTGGCCTTGGACAACTTATTGCACTAGCATATGGCACGATTCCAATTGTAAGAGAAACAGGTGGATTAAATGATACTGTACATTCTTACGATGAAGAAACTGGAATTGGAAATGGCTTTAGCTTTACGAACTTTAATGCACATGACATGTTACATACGGTTCTCCGTGCAATTGAGTTTTATCAAGATAAACCGGTATGGGATAGGCTTGTAAAGCAAGCGATGACTGAAGATTATAGTTGGGGGAAATCGGCTCTTGCGTACAAGAAATTGTATAAAAGTCTCATGGAATAACATTGAGGTGGTGAATAAATGTTTACTCATGTTGAAAGCTTCAAATCCGCTTTTCTAGAAAAATTAGAAACGATGTATGGGAAAAGTTTCAAAGATTCTACAACTCGTGATCAGTATAATACCCTCGGTCATATGGTACGTGAGTATATGAATAGTCAATGGATTGCAACGAATGAAAGTTATCGGTCTGGAGACCAAAAGCAAATGTATTACTTATCCATTGAATTTTTACTTGGGCGTTTGCTTGGAAGTAACATATTAAACTTAGGTATCAGGGATGTATGTGAAAAGGGGCTTTCTGAACTTGGAATTTCTTTGCACGAGTTAGAAGAGGTTGAAGCAGATGCAGGACTTGGAAATGGTGGACTTGGACGATTAGCAGCCTGTTTCCTCGACTCGCTTGCTTCTTTAAACTTACCAGGACATGGCTGTGGTATTCGTTATAAGCATGGCCTGTTTGATCAAAAAATTGTTGATGGCTATCAAGTAGAGTTTCCAGAACAGTGGCTTCTTCATGAAAATGTTTGGGAAGTAAGAAGGTATGATCAAGCTGTAGAAGTAAGTTATTTCGGAAACGTTGAACCGCTAGAAATTGATGGGCGTTTAGAGTTCAGGCATACAAATGCAGAAGTTATTATGGCAGTACCATACGACGTACCAGTTGTAGGGTATGAAACAAGTACTGTAAATACGCTTAGACTTTGGAATGCGGAGCCAGTTCCTTTCCCACAAAATTGTAAAGATATTTTGAAATATAAGCGTGAAACAGAGGCTGTATCGGAGTTTTTATATCCAGATGATACGCATGATGAGGGGAAAATACTTCGTTTAAAACAACAGTATTTCCTCGTATCAGCAAGTTTGCAAAATATCGTTCGTATGCATAGGGAGAGGCACGGTAGTCTTCGTCAGTTACATGAAAAAATTGCGATTCATATAAACGATACACATCCGGTTCTAGCAATTCCAGAACTTATGCGTATTTTATTAGACGAAGAAAAATTGACATGGGAAGAAGCTTGGCACATAACAACGCAGACGATTTCCTATACGAATCATACGACGTTATCAGAAGCGCTTGAGAAATGGCCAATTCACATTTTTAAACCGTTATTACCGAGAATTTATATGATTATTGAAGAAATTAATGAACGTTTCTGTCATGAGCTTTGGGACCGTTATTCGTACGATTGGAAGCGCATTGAGGACATGGCCATTATTGCGCATGACCTTGTGAAAATGGCTCATTTAGCGATTGTTGGTAGCCATAGCGTTAACGGTGTGGCGAAAATCCACACAGAAATTTTAAAGCAGCGTGAAATGCGATTGTTCTATGAATTTTATCCAGATAAGTTTAATAATAAAACGAATGGAATTGCTCATAGGCGCTGGCTAATGAAGGCGAATCCTCAGCTGACGAATCTTATTTCGGAAGCGATTGGAACAGAGTGGAAGAAAGAACCGATTAAGCTTCAAGCGCTGCAAACATTCCAACATGATGCTAGTTTCCAAGAAAAGCTTGCAGGGGTAAAACAAGAGCGTAAGATTATTTTAGCGGAGCGCATTCAAAATAAAATGGGGATCACGATTGATCCAAATTCTATTTTTGATGTGCAAGTGAAAAGACTACATGCCTATAAACGACAATTATTAAATGTTCTTCATATTTTATACTTGTATAACCGTTTAAAAGAGGATACTAGTTTTTCATTTTACCCGCGTACTTTTATTTTTGGAGCGAAAGCATCACCTGGCTATTATTACGCGAAGAAAATTATTAAATTAATAAATGAGCTTGCAAGAAAAGTAAATAACGATCCGTACGTAAGTCAGTTTATGAAAGTTATCTTTCTAGAAAACTACCGAGTTTCTTTAGCTGAAGATATATTCCCGGCGGCAGATGTAAGTGAACAAATTTCAACTGCGAGTAAAGAAGCATCGGGAACAGGTAACATGAAATTCATGATGAATGGTGCAATTACACTCGGAACGTTAGATGGAGCTAATATTGAAATAAAAGACCGGGTCGGTGATGATGCCTGCTTCATTTTTGGCTTAACGGCCGACGAGGTTCTTTATTACTATCAAAATGGTGGATATCGTGCAAGTGATTATTATCACCACAATATGCATATTAAAAAAGTAGTAGATCAGTTAACGAATGGTTTCTTTGCACAGTCGGGAGCTGAATTTGAAGCGATTTATGATTCTCTCGTTATTCAAAACGATGAATACTTCGTCCTTCGAGATTTTAGCCCATATGCTGAAAGACAAGAAGCTGTCGGAAGGGCCTATGAAAATAGGCAAAAATGGCTGGAAATGTCGATTTTGAACATTGCACAATCTGGGCATTTTGCGAGTGATCGAACAATTTTGCAGTACAGTAATGAAATTTGGGGAATTGGTAATACTGTTAAACTGTTTTAGATAAAAGCCCCTTTTGAAGGGGCTTTTATTTATTCACTTTTAAAACAGGGATACGCTTGAGTAGAAAAATAAAACGAGCTTAATGAGATTAAGCTCGTTTTACTTATTTTGCTTAAGAAAGGTAAGGCACGAACGTATATATTATACCTGTTCCACCATATTCCCCTGTCGCAAAGTATGAAAATGTAAAGAAACCTGTAAACGAAAAAATTATTATCAGAAAAAGTGCAAAGAAAAATTTTAGCATGTAAGGTCCCCTCATCCGAAAGTCATTTCATAGATTATTATAGTATAAAAATATTTAATTTCCAATTGTTTACTGTTTAAAAATGAGAAGTCAGACATGTTTTGTATGTTGTAATGGAATGATTATTTATAATGGATTTTGTATTTTTCGTAAATGTCATGTTGTGATGAACGTGTGCATATTCCCAATCACGATCATTAAAATTTATGTTTCGGGGAGGGAGAAGTGGAACGACATCGAATAAGTTGACGAAACGAAAGCTACTAGCTACTTGCAGTTTATAATAATTTCGAAAGGCGATATCTCCAACTTTTGGAGAGGCAAATGTATAAAGACCATACTGTGAGAAGGCAGTATTTATACGTGCATCTAGTATGTGTAATGTAGCGAGTGCCCCTCCTAAGCTATGACCTGTTGCAAGAAGTTTCTTATGGGCTGGCAATGATACGAGCATATCCATAATAGAATCTCGGCAAGATTCATAAATAGAAAGGAAGCCGTTATGGACATTTCCACTGTTTAAAGCATATGGGTATGGCCTTTGGTTGACGAGTGAATCGATAATCCAGTCTGTATCTGTTTGTGTGCCCCTAAAAGCTACAATAATCGTATCTTCAGATTCTAATATGAACCCAAACCATTCCATCGTTTGAATCGCTTTCCCTTGAAAGCCTTGTACATATTGGAATCCATCAGGTATTTCAAAAATCCCATTTTGTTTATATTGTTCATACGTTAGATCGCAGCAAGATGCTAATAATATGGCAGTATCTTTATCAAAGGATAAAGGAGTACGCATCAAGAAAGCCCTCCTTAAGAAAAGGTATAGTTCAATATATGCAGTGAGGAACTTGATTCATTCTTTTTGAAAAAAGGCTTAAACCTACAGTTACGTGAGGGAGTATGATTTTTGTAAACATGAGGAAGAAGAGTTATGGCTTAATGAAGCGATGGAATGTTATATGGTTAAAAATGGTTTGTATAGTCTACCTAACTAAAAAAGCCGATTTCCATCTCAAGGAATCGACTTTTTAGTTCATTAAGTAAGAGGTTTGAAAAAATAGCCTGTATATATTTGAACGATGAATAACTTGCCTATTTTCTTGTGTTTGTTTGCACGATATACAGAAAATTAGAAAAAACGTAACATGTTATTTATCAGTTTGTTTTTGCTTCTTTTTCAAATACTCCGCACGCAATTTTTCAAGTTGCTGCTTTTTATCAAATTTGGCAGGCGTCTGTTTTTCATGAAACTTTGCCACAGCTACCTGACTTTTGTAATCCAATTGATATTTTCCCACTTTGTTCACCTACTTTTCTTGTCTTTAAAGAGAATCTATTCAACAAATATAATATACCTTATTTTACTGAAGTAAACCTTATTAATTTTTCTACTTATATCTATCTTGATCCAAATATTACCTTATTAAACTACCCTGTCCCGTTAGTTTAAGGTAGATTTTATCTAAATAATGAGGGGTGAACTAAAATGGAGAAAAAACGAGGACAGCATTATGTCTGGACATATTATCTAACCTCATGGACTGATGATTCGGAAAATTCATTTCGGAATTCTTCACCTAGTATGCGTAACTCCTCAACCAACGTGTTGTTGTTTGTAGACGTAAATGAAAACACCCTTTCATGCAGTACTATGAAAGGGTGTTTTCATTTTCTTAAGTTGATGGCTATAGCCCCAGAAGGACTCTATTTATTCTTTCCCATCTAAAAGGCGACCAAGTCCGCCTAAAACGCTGCCTTCACCGCTGCTTTGAGCTGCTGGGCTTGTAAGGCGTGCTGCTAAGCGACTAAGTGTTAAAGACTGAATCCAAACAGTTCCAGGACCTTCTAATGTTGCGAAGAATAAACCTTCACCGCCAAATAGAGCTGTTTTTACTTTTCCAACAAATTCAACATCATAGTTAACGTCTTTTGTCATTGCAACGAGACAACCTGTATCAATGCGAAGTTTTTCACCAGGTTTCAATTCACGTTTATATACTGTTCCACCTGCGTGCATGAAAGCAAGTCCGTCACCTTCAAGTTTTTGCATGATGAAACCTTCACCACCGAAGAAACCAGTTCCAATTTTCTTTGTAAACTCGATTCCGATAGAAACACCTTTTGCGGCACAAAGAAAGGCGTCTTTTTGACAAACGACTTTTCCTTGATACTCTGTTAAATCAACAGGGATAATTTTTCCTGGATACGGAGCGGCGAATGATACGTGGCGTTTGCCATGACCTGTATTTGTAAATACGGTCATAAACATGCTTTCACCTGTAACGAGACGTTTACCAGCGCCCATTAATTTCCCAAATAAGCCGCCAGATGGTCCTGAACCATCGCCGAAGATTGTCTCCATTTCAATATGATCTTCCATCATCATCATTGCGCCAGCTTCAGCAATAACGCTTTCTTCTGGGTCCAATTCAATTTCAACGAACTGCATATCATCGCCATATAATTTATATTCGATTTCATGTGCCTTCATTTTTTTCACCTCAATGTAATAGATAATCATATTGTACAGAATTTAAAGAGATTAGAAAACTATAGTTTTGTTAATTTTCAAATAAAAGTAAAACAGAATAGGAATTTATGATTATACTAGGATTATAAAAAACGCCGGAATGAAAGTGTTCTCATTTGACGTTTTGGATTGAGCGTGATATAGTGAAGTCACTATTGAGCTACATAATGTGGTACGGAAATAAAGCACGTTGAATTAAAGGCTGTAAGCTTGTTATACATTCATGTCCTTTATATCCACCTTTTCATGTGGATTCATAGTTTCATTTTTATTTAGGAGGTACATGACATGCAAACAGGTAAAGTTAAATGGTTTAACGGCGAAAAAGGTTTCGGTTTCATCGAAGTTGAAGGCGGAGAAGACGTATTCGTACATTTCTCAGCTATTCAAGGCGAAGGATTCAAAACTTTAGAAGAAGGTCAAGAAGTTTCTTTCGAAATCGTTGAAGGCAACCGCGGACCACAAGCAGCTAACGTTACAAAAAACTAATTAGCTAGCGATAAAAAGCATTCCGAATTTCGGAATGCTTTTTTTATTCTTTGGAACTAGATTCATCTGAAGATAATTCACCTTTAAAAGTACGTTCTTCAAAGTCATCAAGCATTTGCTCATATTCTTCATGTTCCTCTGTAGCGAAAACTTGTGGGTTTTTGCCATACATATCCGTACCAATAAAGTTTTCAAAATCCTCAACGAAGCCTACATTCTCTTCACTATTTACGTACATGCCATTATAGTTTTTGGAATCTTGTCTTTCTAAATCAGATGGAGTTTCAGACGTTCCGTAATTTGCGACGTCTTGCCATGCATCTTCAGCATCGTACTCTACAGAATGATCTTCGTCGTGCTTATGAAACGAAGGAGCCAACACCTCTTCTTCAACTGGTCGCGTGTTCATATCCAATTTATTTGTAGTGTGCTGTATACATGTTGTAGCAGTCGGCATTGCTTCTAATCTTTCAAGCGGAATTTCCTCACCAGACACTTCGCAAATACCGTACGTACCAGCCTCAATTTTTTGCAGGGCATGTTTCGTATCTTCTAGTTGTTTATGCCAAAATTCGATGAGCCCGAAATCTTTCTCACGTTCGTACAATTCTGTAGCCATATCACCTGGATGGTTGTCATAGCTAGACAATTCTCCCACTGAATCACGTTCAGAAGCACGATCTGTATTCTCATGAGTTTGTATTGTTTGTTCAACTTCTTGCTGTTGTTTTTCTAAAATAGATTTAAATTGATTTATTTGTTGTGGAGTTAACATAGTCGTCCACCTTCCTACAATTCAGTTTCTTTACATAGTATGAGCGTTGGAGGTGGGAATTATGAGATGAATTTCAGCTTAGAAGTTGGTATATAAAAAAAGGAGCTGCGTAAGCAGCTCCTTTCTATAGGAAATATCCAAGCAATAATCCGATTCCCATTAGGAAACCGAAAATTGTATTTGTTTTTGCTGTTGAAATCATCGCAGGTACCATTTCCATTGGAATGCTTTTGCCGATAAAGCCTTTCGTCGCTTTAAATGCTTTCGGTGCACTTAAAAATACGATAAGCATCCATGGTGATACGATGTTAACGATGATTAAAGCGATTGTCCAAATGTAGGATACGATGAACATAGAGGCAAGTACACCAACGGCTCTTTCGCGTCCAACGAGAATTGCTAACGTTTTACGACCGTTTTCTTTATCTCCATCCAAGTCACGAATGTTATTAGCTAGTAAAATCGCACCAATTAAAATGGAGCTTGGAATAGATAGTAAAATGACTTCTGATGTTACAGTTCCAGTTTGAATAAAGAATGAAATCCCAATAATAATGACACCCATAAATAATCCGGCTGTTAATTCTCCAAATGGTGTATATGCAATTGGAAGTGGGCCACCTGTATAAAGGTAAGCAACGGCCATACAAACAAGACCGATTGCCGCAAGCCACCAGCTAGAATTCATACAAATATAAACACCTAATAGTATTGCGATGCCGAAAAATCCAAATGCTAAGTTAAGTACTGTTTTAGGCTGAATGCCATCGCGAACGATAGCGCCGCCGATACCAACTGAACCTTCGTGATCGAGCCCTCTTTTATAATCAAAGTATTCATTAAACATGTTTGTTGCTGCTTGAATGAGAAGACAAGCAAGAAGCATTATAAGGAAAAGAGGGAGATGTATTTGATTTATACCTCCGACCTGCATCGCATACGCTGTTCCGATGAAAACAGGAACGAAAGCTGCTGTTAATGTATGGGGACGTAATAAACTCCACCAAATGCGCCAGCCTGTTTGTTTACTTGGCTTTGGCGCCGTAGGAGAGGAATTCGTTTCGACGTTCATTTCCATGTTGAATCCTCCTTAGGTCACATATTGTACACAATTAAGTGTAGAAAAAGCATCATTTAGTGTCAACGTTTATTTTCTAGGAAGAGAAGGTGAATTTCTCAGAAATGCTAAACGTTGACAGGCCTTTCGTTTGAGGTGTATCTTAAAATCAAGCGTAATTATGACTATTTTTCGCCCATAGGGGGGAGACAATTGTGATTCAAACGAAACAAAAAGGCTTACAAGAAGTTTTTGTTGCAGCCATTAAGCGTGCGACTGATGAAAAAATATTAGTTAGTTTTGTAAAACAAATAGATTGGGTGGATCCACTTCTGTTTTATGCAGCAGGAAAAAGGATTGCATTCGAAAATAGATGTTATTTTGCAGACCCAGCTCAGCATGTAATATTTGCTGGAATTGGCTCTGTTTTCACTATAGCAAACTCTTCTCACAAACGCTTTCAAACTGCTGGTGACGAGTGGGATAAAGTAAAAGAGAAAGCATTTGTACAAAGAGAAGGATACGAATTTGGAACAGGCCCTCTTTTATTTGGTGGATTTTCATTTGACCAAGAAAAAGAAAAAACAGATCTTTGGAAAGAATTTGAGGATACCACATTTTCACTACCAGCATTTTTATTAACTGTAAAAAATGAAAAAGCGTGGTTAACCATTAATAAGTTCGTTTCAGCTGAAGATTGTGCAGAAACTCTTTCTAACGAAATTATTTCTTTAGAAGAAAGAATTTTACAAGAGAGTAAATGTGCACTAGAAGGAGCCAAACTAACAACTACTTCGAAAGTAGAAGTTGATCCGAAGGGCTGGATGAATGCGATTGGAAAAGTGCAGGATGAAATGAAGCAAGGGAACGTGCAGAAGGTTGTATTAGCAAGGGAGCTAAAATTGACGATGGATCAGCATATTGATTCCGCTCTTGTTTTAGAAGCGCTTCGCATTGGGCAACCGGATTGTTACGTATTTTCTTTTGATTATAAAGGAGCATGCTTCTTAGGGGCGACACCTGAGCGATTGATTCGAAAAGAAGGCGAGAAGTTTACATCGATGTGCCTTGCGGGTTCAATTGGTCATGGTAATTCTATAGAAGAAAGTAAACAAAATGGTGAGACGCTTCTTCATGATGAAAAGAATTTGGCTGAACACGGTTATGTAGTTAATATGATTCGAGGTGTGCTAAGTGAGCATTGTGAATCTGTTAATATTCCGGAGAGCCCAGGCTTATTAACGACGAAAAACTTAATCCATTTATATACACCAGTAGAAGCGAAAGGTGATGCAAGTCTTTTAGCGATGGTAGAAGAATTGCATCCAACGCCAGCTCTTGGTGGTACACCTCGTCATGAGGCATTGAAATTAATCCGTGATGTAGAGCTTTTAGATAGAGGATTGTATGGTGCACCAATTGGCTTTATAGATGATGAAGGAAATGGTGAATTTGCGGTTGCACTTCGCTGCGGATTATTAAATGGCGAGAAAGCATCCTTATTTGCCGGCTGCGGTATCGTAATTGATTCAGTAGCGCAGCTTGAATATGAAGAAACAAGTTTGAAGTTTAGACCGATGCTTGGTGCTTTGGAGGAATTAATGAAATGAACAATCATATAGAAGCATTATCATATTATTTAGGCGCGTTCGTGGATGAACTGACGCGTCTAAATGTATGTGATGTTGTCATTAGTCCTGGCTCACGGTCAACGCCGATTGCCTTACTAATGGAACAACATGAAGGAATGAAAACATATTTACATGTAGACGAAAGATCAGCAGGATTTTTTGCGCTTGGTATTGCAAAAGCAAAAAAACGACCTGTTGCACTATTATGTACGTCAGGAACGGCAGCAGCGAACTATTATCCAGCTGTATGTGAAGCTTTTCATTCACGGGTGCCGCTTATCGTCTTAACGGCAGATAGACCGCATGAATTAAGAGATGTGGGTGCACCACAGGCGATGAATCAGTTTAATTTATATGGTACTTTTGTGAAGCAATTTACAGAGATGGCACTTCCAGAAGCAAGTGAAGCGATGTATCATTACGCTCGCATGACGACGCAGCGTACGATAGCAAGTGCCTGTTTAGCGCCGCAAGGACCTGTTCATCTTAATTTTCCAGTTCGTGAGCCGCTTATCCCAGATTTCTCATTAGAAAGTTTATGGGATAAAGGGCGTGGTGAATATACAAGAGTAGTTCAGCAAGGAAATGTGACGATGCCGAGTGAATATGTAAATTCTCTTGTAGGGCGCCTTTCAAACATGGAAAAGGGGCTTATTATTTGTGGAGACGACAGTCATCCAGAAATCGCAAAAGTTGTTACGAAAGTAGCTGAGAAAACAGGATATCCAATTTTAGCAGATCCGCTTTCTAACATTCGTAGTGGTAATCATGATAAAACGATGGTTATAGATTGTTACGATACATTTTTACGAAATGAATTGTTAAAGGAAACGTGGAAGCCGCGAGTTTTAATACGCTTTGGTGGAATGCCTGTTTCTAAATCATTAACGCAGTTCATCAAAAAACAAACGAAAGCAGTTCATATCGTTGTTGATGAATCCGGGCAATGGAGAGATCCAGCTCTTGTTGCGACAGAAGTTGTACAAGCAAGTGATGTTGATTTTTGCAGGACATTAATAGAGAAAATGCCAGTTATGAAAACGAATGATTGGTTCGGAATGTGGAAACATATAAACGAGAAAACGAAGGAAGCGCTTCGTGAAATGGAAACATATGAAACTGCATTTGAAGGAAAAGTCATTACGGATATTGTTCGTGTATTACCAGAAGGCGCAACGTTATTTGCGAGTAATAGTATGCCAATTCGCGATACAGATTCATTTTTCTTCACATCGGATAAAAATATTCAAGTGATGGCAAACCGTGGTGTAAATGGTATTGATGGCATCATTTCGACTGCTTTAGGAGCGAGTATTATTTGTGATCCGCTCGTATTAGTAATTGGTGACTTATCATTTTATCACGATTTAAACGGGTTATTAGCCGCAAAATTACATGGGTTAAATATAACGATTGTTGTTGTAAATAATGATGGTGGCGGTATTTTCTCATTCTTACCACAATATGAGAAAAAGGAACATTTCGAATCCTTATTTGGAACACCAATTGGGCTTGATTACGAGCATGTTGTCAAAATGTACGGCGGTTCATTTAGCCGTGTAAATGGTTGGGAGCAATTCCGAGAAGAAGTACAAACTGGAACGAGGGCGAAAGGTTTACACGTTGTGGAAATATGTACGAATCGTGATGAAAACTTGAAATTACATCGTGAATTATGGGCGAAAACAATGGACGTTATCACTACATCTTTACAAGGTGAATCACGATGAAAGTAACGCTGCAAGGTGTATCATATGAATATGAAGTAGTCGGAAGCGGGGAACCACTTCTACTTCTTCATGGTTTTACGGGAAGCATGGAAACGTGGCGTTCTTTCGTTCCTTCTTGGAGCGAGCAATTTCAAGTCATTTTAGTAGACATTGTTGGGCATGGAAAAACAGAAAGTCCTGAAGATGTGACGCATTATGATATTCGAAATGCGGCATCGCAAATGAAAGAGCTACTAGACTATCTTCATATTGAAAAAGCGCACATACTCGGCTATTCAATGGGCGGTAGGCTGGCGATTACGATGGCATGCCTATATACAGAGTATGTACATTCTCTTTTATTAGAAAATTGTACAGCTGGGCTCGAAAATGAAGAGGATAGAAAAGAGCGTCGTGAAAAAGATGAGCGACTTGCTAATAAAATTGAGCGAGAAGGCATTAAAAGCTTTGTATCGATGTGGGGAAATATTCCGCTTTTTGAAACGCAAAAAAGTTTAACACAAAACGTACAAGAAGCAGTGCGAAAAGAACGACTCGCTAACAATCCCAAAGGGCTTGCAAATAGCTTGCGCGGCATGGGAACAGGGGCTCAGCCTTCATGGTGGAACGAGCTGCAAAACTTAAAAATGCCTGTTCTTTTAATGAATGGAGAGCATGATGAAAAGTTCTTTCGCATATTAAAAAACATCGAAAAATACGTCTTTGACGCGAAATTTGTCAAAATTGATGGTGCTGGCCATGCAATTCATGTGGAACAACCGGAAAAGTTTGATACAATAGTAAAGGGATTTCTAAAAACTATGCAGTGATGCTTTTTTCATCTAAGAAGGAAGCCAAACTTATAGAAGAGATCAGAAATATACAAGGAGGTAATAGTAATGGCTATTGAATGGGTAACAGAAGGCAATTACGAAGATATTATTTATTCAACATACAATGGTATCGCAAAGATTTCGATTAACCGCCCTGAAGTACATAACGCATTCCGTCCTAAAACGGTAATGGAGTTAATCAATGCTTTTGCACACGCTCGTGATGATGCAAATGTTGGCGTTATCATTTTAACAGGTGAAGGTGGACGTGCATTCTGTTCTGGTGGCGACCAAAAAGTTCGCGGTCATGGTGGATATGTAGGTGACGACCAAATCCCTCGTTTAAACGTATTAGACTTACAACGTCTAATTCGCGCAATTCCTAAACCAGTTATCGCAATGGTAGCAGGTTATGCAATCGGTGGAGGACACGTACTTCATATCGTATGTGACTTAACAATCGCTGCAGACAACGCTGTATTCGGACAAACAGGTCCTAAAGTAGGAAGCTTTGACGGTGGATACGGAGCTGGTTACTTAGCTCGTATGGTAGGCCACAAGAAAGCTCGCGAAATTTGGTACCTATGCCGTCAATACAACGCACAAGAAGCGCTTGACATGGGCTTAGTAAATACAGTAGTACCATTAGAAGAGCTTGAAGCAGAAACAGTACAATGGGCACAAGAAATCTTAGCAAACAGCCCAATGGCACTTCGTTTCCTAAAAGCTGCATTCAACGCAGACACAGACGGTCTAGCTGGTATTCAACAACTAGCTGGAGACGCAACGTTATTGTACTACACAACTGACGAAGCAAAAGAAGGTCGCGACGCGTTCAAAGAAAAACGCAGTCCGGACTTCGGTCAATTCCCTCGTTTCCCGTGATCAAAAGCGGAGCCGACTGTTTAGCCCCGTAGGCTAAGGTTCTTTCGCACAG